>CAYONH010000072.1:0-8686 GCA_964405275.1 uncultured Candidatus Bathyarchaeia archaeon
CTGCTTCAAGGTCCGTAACACTCGTCTCTAGGGTGGCGACCTCTGACTCCAAGGTAGCGACATCTGACTCCAAGGTGGCGACGCCGGACTCGAGATAGGCGACATCATCCTCAAGGGATGACTTTTCGCCTTCAAGCGTGCTTACCTGGCTCTCCAGTGTTGCCTTCTCGCTCCCGAGTGCGCTCACGTCGTCCTCAAGGCCCATGACCTCAGCGGCCAGCTTCGTCCGTATAGCGTAGTTGACGATGTTCTCGAACAGCTTTCCGCCCTGCTGCGGGTGTAGTATGCCGTATCTCTCCATCTTCGCGATCTCCGGCCTGTACATCGGCGTGTAGTGGGCGAAGGGTGCGTCGGCACCCACGTAGAGGCTGTTGCCATTGGCGAGTTTCTCCAGTGCGAGCAGGGTAAGGTTGCCCTCGTAACCGACCTCGTGTACTGTTGGTACCGGGGGCTCGAAGTCCACGGCGATGCCCTCGGGTGTCGTCGTCATGATGACGTAGACGCCGTCGATGGAGACCTCCTCAAGCTTGTAGCCCTCCCCTCCCAGATATCCGTAGATGAGGCCGGGGCCGTGGAACAGAGCCTGGGTCACACCGTCGACAAGGAAATCGAACTCGGGGTCGACGTTGTAGGACTGCCCCAGTACGCGGTAGTCAGCGCCCTCCGCGCCGTTGGGGTCCGCTGACTCGACGGACTCGGCGCGAAGCTTGCTGCCCAAGTAATCTAGCATGTCGTTTGCTGTCGGGATGCGTAGGTACTGGTCGGAGAAGTCGCTGTCCGCACAGACCCACAGGGTCTTGCCGGGGTGCATGAACCATGACTTGACGGCGCTCTTCTCGGCGGTGGTGTAGTTGACGGCCATGTCGCTCTGGATGAGTATCAGCATGTCTGCGTCTGACAGGTCTGAGGCCGCCAGGTCATCAAACACCACAGCCCACTCGGCGTTGGAGATGTCCTCCATCGCTTGAACCAGGTGCTGACCTGCCTCCAGGCCTCCCTTAAGCTGTACGACGATCTTCAGATCGGGGTCAGCCGCGCTCACGGGGATTGCGGCGAACACCGATAGTGCAAGGGTTATCAGAAGTAAGATTGAAAGGGTTTTTCTCTTCATCATTAATTCTCCTTCCTGTGTGTATCTGTCTAGCCCTTTAAAGTCTTTCTCGGTGTGAACGGGCAAAGTTAAAAAGCCAAGGCAACTCTATGCGAATCGTGAACAACGTTGGATAGAAAGGCCCTCTACGGAGTTTTAATAATCATAATCTTGGGGATTGGGGCGGTTTACATGTGGACACGCCCTCAGCCCACCGGTCCGGAAAACGGTGACAACGGGGAGCCCCCTGAACCCACAAATGGGGGCGAAGAACCTCCGGGACCAACCAACGGGGGAACCGATAACGAGACAACGAACGGTGGGGAACCCCCGACGGCTTCCGCGTCGATCTCAGGGATCGTCAAGGATAACGATGGCGACCCCCTTGAGGGAGTCCTGATAGAGGCAGGGGCTCAGACGGCGACCACCGGAGCGGACGGATCCTACGAGTTGGAGGTGGATCTGGGAGACTACGTGATTGAGGTGTCGAAGACCGACTACTCAAAGTCCGTGAAGAGCATCTCGATCACCGAGACCACATCCTATTCGGCCGACTTCACCCTGAAGTACAGCCCGTCGGCGAGTGGTGAGGGGAAGACGTTGAAGATAATAACCCGCCATGGGGCGGACATCCTCGCGGGCGCCAGGAAGAGCTTCCTCGCAAGCGACTACGCCAAGGACTACGAGATCACGGCAATTCGATGGATCCCAATAGGGCCAACCCTCTGGGTCGACACGATCCGCAACTCCGGTGATATAGACATAGGGTGGGGGGGCGGCCCGGTCCTCTTCGACACCGTGAACGACGCCGGTTTATTGGAGCCCCTATCGAGCGAGGGTATCCTGGCGGCGATAGCGGAGATACCCTACGAGATAGGCGGGGTGCCGACCAGAAGGATCATAGACGACAAGGTGTACTGGTCGGGTAGCGCCGTCGCCTCGTTCGGCTTCACGATTAACACACAGGTCCTAAGCAGCCTCGGGCTACCCGAGCCCACGAAGTGGAGCGACCTCGCCAACGAGACCTACGCGGTGACTCTCCCCAACCCCATCGTGGGAACTGCGGATGCGACCAAGTCCACGTCTAACACGCGGATGTTCACGATCATTCTGCAGGCCTACGGGTGGCAGGACGGCTGGAGGCTCCTAGTCAGGAAGGGCGCCAACTCGAGGATATACGATCAGTCCGGGCTTGTGCGTGACGCGGCCATCACCGGGACGATAGGCGTAGGGACGACCATAGACTTCTACGGCTACACGGCGCAGCTCAAGAACCCCGAGTTCTGCAAGTACATCATGCCCGCGGACGGTACCATCGTGAACGCCGATCCCATCGCCCTCCTCACCACCTCGCCTCAGCCCGAGGCGGCCCAGGCCTTCATCGAGTGGATGCTTTCCACCGAGGGGCAGAAGATCTGGCTCGACACCAACATCAACAGGCTGCCCATGAACCCGGAGGTCTTCAACACCCCCGAGGGGCTCACCCGGGGCGACCTGAAGGAGGTGTACGAAGCGACGAACGACGCCCTCATCATAGAGTTCAGCGATGATTTGGCGATCAGCTACGAGTCGGCGATGATCAACTTCTACCACGCGATTATCGTTAGGCCCCAATTCACCCTTGTCGACGTGTGGATGGCGATGACTACGGCTCTTGAGGAGGGTGATATCACGAGGGCGGAGTTCATGACGCTGGTGGGGATGCTGGGTGATCCGCACCTCATCGAGTTCCAAGATACGGAGACAGGTGAGATGACGACCTTCACCGAGGAGTACGCGCAGAGTATCGCAGCTAGAATCGCGGTCGACCCGGAGTACAAGCAGATACTGGTCGACCGGTGGGCGGTGGCCGCCGAGAATCACTACGACGATGTGATGGCAGAGCTGGACAGTCTTACTAGTTAGAGGGGAGTTGTTTGGGAGGCAGTGAAAGGGACGACTCGCCTCTCAAAGGTTACCTAGCCAAGCTCAGGAGGGAGTTTGACTGGGTCACAATCCTGCAGATGGGCGTCTCGTTTGTAATGCTCACGGTCTTCCTGTTGGCTCCCTTGGTCTCTCTCCTGAGTCGGGCTTTCATTTATGGGGGGAAGCTGTCCTTTACCTGGTTCGTGGATGTCCTTACCAGCCCTGAGTTTGTCTCCTTCGAATCCAGAGGGGGAAGGATGTTCCAGGTGATCAGGGGAACTATGTATATTTGGGGATCCGACCATGGCATCCTCCTTAACTCGTTGATAGTCGCCCTATCCGTGACGGTGCTATGTTCCATCATAGGTATTGCCGTGGCTATGGTCATGGGGCGCTACAATTTCAGGGGGAAGAACGTCTTCAAGGTCATCATCCTCATTCCCCTCCTCGCCACGCCCTTCGTCAATGCTTTCGTAATTGGCAAGATGTTCAATCCCCGAGGGGGCCTCATAAATTACATCTTCGTAGATCTGTTACACATTTTCCCGTGGAGGGTTGACATAGACGGCCTAGTTGGCCTTATTCTGGCTCAGACCCTTTCATATTATCCAATAATCTACCTGAACGTTTTGGCCTCTCTGAATAACATCGACCCCAGCCTCGAGGAGATGGCGGAGAACCTCGGTGCTAAGGGGTTCCGACTTTTTAGGACAGTTACCTTTCCCCTCTTCCTACCCGGTCTGATGGCGGGGGCCATCATCACGTTCATCTTCAGCCTTGAGGATCTTGGGGCACCCATCGGCTTCATTGGGGCCCGGGCGAATCCGTTGGCGAAGAAGGTCGCTTCCTACCAGGTATACACGTCATTCGCCGAGGCTCTGACAGGTGGGATATCACCGAAGACGATAGCTCTCGCCCTAATTATCATGGCCACGACCGTGATCAGCTACTTTTTGGTGAAACGTCTCACTGCCTTGAGGTCGTATGCGATGCTGAGCAAGGGGGGTAGGTGGAGCCCCAGACTTAGGACACCATCTATGAAGACCCAACTGGCCATTGCCATATCATTGCTTGTCTTGGTGCTCTTCGCCGCGATGCCTCAGATCGGGACGTTCCTGCTAGCCACGACCGACTGGACGACGAGTGGGACGCTCCCAAAAAAAGTGACCACGGAGTACTTTGCCTCGCTCTCTACCAACCCTGATGTTCTACAGTCGATAACTAACAGCCTGATCTATTCAGTGGTTGCGGTCTTCATAATGATGATTGTTGGTTCAAGTATCTCGTATCTAGTAGCAAAGCGGGACATACCTGGTCGCTCCCTCCTGGATGCGCTTGCCACTCTACCCGTGGCGATTCCCGGTGTGAGCCTTGCGGTGGGGTACTTCCTGTTTTTCTCATCGGATTTCTTCAGTGGCAGTATATTTGACCCTCTGACGGATCCATCGATTCTTTTGATCTTCGCGTACTCCATTCGTAGGCTACCATTCATGACGAGATCTGTCTACGCGGGTCTGCAGCAGGTCGATAAAAGCCTGGAGGAGGCCTCCATGAACCTGGGGGCCAGCAGGGCGTCCACATTCATCAGGATAGTGCTCCCCCTCACCGTTTCACACATCATTGGGGGGGCGATCCTGAGCTTCGTCTACTCGATGGCAGAGGTTAGCACCAGCGTCACATTGGGTGCTCTCAGGGAGGACAGAATGCCCATCACCTTCTTCATCAGCCAGATGGTGTACGGCCTGGCGGCGGTGGGCTCAGTGAGCATTGGGGCGGCCCTCTGCGTCATGCTGATGACGGTCCAGATAACGGCGATGGCCATCTCCAACTACATACTCAAGCAGAAGGTGTCATTCCTAGGAGTCTAATGAAATGGTTGAAGTAAAGCTCGAGGGCATAACCAAAAAGTTCGGCGACGTGACCGCGGCTGGCGACGTAAACCTCACCATCGACGACGGGGAGTTCTTCACCCTCCTCGGCCCCAGCGGGTGCGGGAAGACCACGACAATGCGCGTCATAGCCGGGTTGGAGTACCCGGACGCCGGGAAGGTCATCTTCGACGGTAAGGACGTCACCCAGCTCCCCTCCTTCAAGAGGAACACGGGCATGGTCTTCCAGAACTACGCCCTCTGGCCCCACATGAAGGTCTCGGACAACATCGCCTACGGCCTCAACGTACGGAAGACCCCTAAGAACGAGGTCAAGAGGCTCGTGGAGGAGACTCTGGAGCTCGTCCAGCTGGGCGGGCTGGGGGGCAGGTTCCCCTCCCAGCTGAGCGGGGGGCAGCAGCAGAGGGTGGCGCTTGCCCGCGTCCTGATCATCAACCCGGCGGTCTTGCTCCTCGACGAGCCGCTGAGCAACCTCGACGCCAAGCTCAGGGTGGAGATGCGGGAGGAGATCAAGGACCTGCAGAAGAAGCTGGGCATCACCACGATCTACGTCACCCACGACCAGGAGGAGGCGATGACCATCTCCGACCGGATCGCCGTCCAGAGCCTCGGCATCGTCCGGCAGGTGGGGACCCCCCACGAGATCTACAACTACCCCGTGGACATCTTCATCGCCACCTTCATCGGCAGGGGCACCATTCTCGAGGGGCAGGTCCACGCAATGGACGACAAGGCGAGGGTGATGGTGAGCGGTAAGATCATCTGCGGCGTGGATACCTCGAGCAATCTCTCGGACGGGGACGCCGCGATGTGCGTGATGAGGCCCGAGAACTTCTCCCTTGAGGACCCGGGTGAGGCGGCGAACGTCCTGGAGGGGACCGTCGAGTGGGAGGCGTTCATCGGCCCCTACAAGGAGGTCAAGCTCAACGTGGATGGGAGGACGGTCCTCGTCGACGTCCCCCCCGAGACCCAGACCGGCATAGGTAATAAATTGAGGGTCTATATCCTTCATAGTGAAACGATAGTGCTTTCCAAAGGTGAGATTGCATGAAGAGAAATACAGTCAAGAGTTATGTGATAGTCACGCTGTTAGCAGCGGCTTTGATCACGGCGTTTTCCCTGAGCCTCATGGGATTGGCGGTCCCTAAGGCCGGTGAGATGACGGATGTCGTGTCCTTCCCTCTGCCATCTGTGCCCGAGGCCCTGCTGCTCGGGGGGGATCTGAGGGTCGAGGTGAAGGCGGGCGGCGGCACCTCTGGGTGGGAGGCGATGATCTCCTCGAGGTTCGGCTCCGCAAGCTTGGATTATCTGAACTCCAGCTACGTTAAAGATAGGTGGATAGTCTACTTCGGGGTTCCATCCGACATAACGCCTGAGCTCTACGACCTCACCGTCTCCTATCAGGAGGGCGGCGAGGACGTCGAGTACACCCATCCCAAGTGCGTCTGGCTCCAGGAGGAGTGGCCGGAGGAGCTGACCATAAGCCACATCACGGACATACATCTGCAGCATGGGAGGGATCCCTTCGCCAAGTACATCCATCAGGTAAACATGTTCGATCCTGACTTGATCATCGTCACAGGTGACATCGTCCAGACCGAGACCGTCGCTGCGGGCTGGGACTATTTACGCCACGAGATGGATAGGATCGACGTGCCCTTCTACCTTCTTCCGGGTAACCACGACCACGCAGGTGGGGGTTCACTCATCTACCAGAGGTACGGAGGTCCCCTGAACTACTCCATCGTGATGGGAGATTTCCTGTTCGTCGCCTTTGACAGCCAGTTAGATGGGGAGGAGTGGATGAACCAGTTCCAGTGGGTCGAGTCGGTCCTCCAGAGGCATCCAGGGAAGGTGAAGATCCTAGGATGGCATCACCCCCTGTTAGGAAGTGAGTACGAGGAGGACGAAGGACTTGTGAAGGGGAGCCACCTTAACGGGTCCTGGGAAGACATAGAGGCGTTCTCCGACATCCTGTACCCGAGCTGGGTCATAGATGGTGAGCCCAAAAACGCTGCCGGTGAGATGCTCAGGGTAATTCAGCAGTACGACGTCAGCCTGATACTCACGGGGCACGTCCACAGGGACATGATATATGTCCTGAACGACAGGCACTACTTCGTGACCACCGGCCCCGTTGGGGGCGGGTTGACGCCGGGACAGTACCACGACTCCCGGACTATAATCTTGGACTCCGAGGGGAACGTCAAGCTGGATTCATACGCCCTCGCAGGAATGTTCGACCCTCCTAACTCGATACCCGTCGATGGTCTCAGCTATTGGTACAGTTCGGCGAACGACTGGTCCGAGTCAGCGGTCACTGCCAGCATAGAGAACGACCTGGAGATGAACCTGCCCCACGCCAAGCTGGAGTTCCACGTCAGCTCCGAGTACACAGTTGAGGACTACCAGTTCTCCACCGAGCCCATCGAGTACGAGACTTACACGACAGATGACGGGCACATCTTCGTCGCCTACTTCGATGTGCCCACCGGCACACACATGGACGTGACCCTCTCCGCTGCGGGGGACGACCTGCCACCCGAGGTTCTTGTGGAGGTCCCCGACTACGTGGAGGGTCAGCCCGTAAAGGGTACAGTGACGGTGTCCGACGCCGGATGGGGGGTGGACACCTACTCGGTCTCCTACGTGAACGACGTGATGGCGACCTGGGAGTCCTTCGACTTCTCCTTCGGACCGACCATTAACGGCGATGTCTACGACACAACCTGGCCGGAGTTCAGCTACTCCTTCACGGTGCCCGTGGAGCAGGCCCTTCCCGGGCTCATGGTGAAGGTCGAGGCGCTGGACCACGCAGGGAACACGGTCACCAGTACCACCGAGGACCTGACCCAGCGCACTACATACACGCTGTCTATTGACACCGACCCCGCTGGGATAGAGATCAAAGTGGACGGTGATGACGAGGTGACACCCTACTCCGAGATGCTTGAGGTAGGCTCGTACATCGTGAGCGTGCCCGAGGACGTCTCCCTCTCCGGAAAGAACTACACTTTCGCCGGGTGGCAGGACGGCGGCGCGGATTATACGAGGACCGTCGACCTCGATGAGGACACGAGCCTAACGGCCAACTACGACGAGGTCGTGCCCGAGGAGCCTGAAGAGCCGGAGGAGCCAGAGGAACCTGAGGAACAGGAGCAGCCCCCGCCAACGGGAGGGATACCCATGCCGACGCCCTACGCCGCACTGGGCCTGCTGGTGGGCGCACTCCTGATCTACTATCTAAACTCCAGGAAATAGTCTAATAATCCCCTATTTTTACCCACGATTTGAAAATGTGGATCGGCCCTCTAGGGGCTTCTGGGAGGCCTACTTGAGTAGATGTCGAGGGGCGTCTGCCCCGTGACCTTGGACTCCTTGATGAGGAAGTCCCTCAGCTCGTTCTCCTCCGTGAATATCCTGGTGGCGTACCACTCGAAGAACGGGCTGGGCTCGTAGGGGTAGTAGACGTAGACCATCTTGGCGAGGGCCTTGGCGTAGACCATCTCGCACATGACGCCTGCGGAGATGCTGGCTCGGGGATGGTAGACGACGACCGCGTGGCTGTTCTCGATGAGCTTGTAGTCGGTGTCGATTATCTGGAATCGGAGGTTCTTGATGGCTGCATCGATCTCGTTGCTGTCTATCTCCTCCTCGATGGGACCCTCTCTGTAGTCCATGGAGAATACGAACTTGGAGGGCCGCTCCTCCTTCCTGTCGATGGCGTCGTTGACCATCGCCCTCCATGACTCGACGATGTCCCAGTCCTTGATCATGTAGGGGTCGAACACGATGTAGTACT
>CAYONH010000073.1:0-2604 GCA_964405275.1 uncultured Candidatus Bathyarchaeia archaeon
TTCGCCGCCTTCGCCCCTTGGCCCAAGCCCGACGAGGACATGGTCAGGCACGACGCCGAGGAGCTCGAAACGGTCATAAGGGATAGCATCGAGGACGTCCAGAAGATCACCCAGGTGACGGGTATCACGCCTTCGAAGATCCACTTCTACACCGCCACGGGATGGAAGTGGAAGGTCTACCTCAAGGCCATGGAGTTTGCTAAGGCGGGGGACCTCGACATCGGCACTTTGATCAGGGAGTCCTTCAAGGACGACGAGTTGAGGGCCCACAACAAGGAGGTGCCCGCGTTCGCCCGAGTCATAGTGGAGGACGTCACGCGGACACCAGCTGAGACATTGAATAGAAGGCTGAAGATGGGCGTCGTCAATGTAACCAGTCTGTTAGAGGACGCCTCAGGCTTCTTCGAGTCAGAGTTCAAGTGCGAAGTCATCGTCGGTAACGAGAGCGACCCATGGATACACGACCCCGCCAACAGGGCATCTAAGGCTAAACCTTTCAGACCTGCTATCTACGTCGAATAAATTCCCCTTTTTACCTAAAATGGTGAGGAGAAGGTTCTCTTCACAAACGCTTAAAGGAGGTATAATCCTCTGTCTGTCTTCGTCAGGAGCTCACAGCCATCGCCCGTCACGAGGATCGTGTCCTCTATCTGGAGACCCCCCCATCCGAGTTCAAGTATTGGTATGTCGACGTTGACGACCATCCCCTCCAGCAGCTCCGCCTCTCCCCCCCTCTCTATCCAAGGCCTCTCGTTGCACTCGACTCCGAGACCATGACCTATACTGGGAGTCATCATCTTCACCTCAGCCTTCGCAAGCTCCTTCTCGGCCTCAGCGTAGAGCTCGGACAGCTTGACGCCTGGTTTGATGATGTCCAACACCGAGTCCTGTGTCCCCTGGACGGCCTCCCAGAGCCGCTGGGCCTTTCCAAGGGGACGTCCGATGACGCCCGTACGTGAGATGTTGGAGTGGTAGTGGTCCCAGGTGCATCCGAAGGTCAGCCTGAGCAGGTCTCGTCTCTTCGCCTCCTTTATCGAGGGCACGGGATTGGGGTAGGCGCTCCTCTCGCCTATGCCTATGAGGTTCTGGCTTACCTGACCGCCATCGTATGTAACGGAGTACGTGAACATCCCGGCGAGGTCGAGCTCCGAGATCTCAGAGCGTGCGATCTCCAAGGCGTCCTCCATGGACTTCTCCGTGATCTCCGTTGCTCGGAGGATACATTCCACCTCCGGCTTCGTCTTAACCTGTCTTATCTCCCTGAGCAAAGAGGATCCGTCGATAATCTTAGAATCGGGTATCTTTCCCTTAACGTGCTCGAATATGGCAGGCGAGAGATCCGAGGTGTCGAGGGCTATCACCCCCTTGTTTACTCCCAGGTCTTCCAGAGCCTTAAGCAGAGCTGAGGCTCCGTCTGTCTCCGCCTTTGTCTCCTTGTGTATCTTGATAAGGCTCTCTGTCTGTTCTGAGGGTTCCTCAACCTCGCCCACGTCTACTCCCGGCTCTCCGTAGAATCGTAGGTCATCGATCCAGGTTCCGCTGTAGATGATCAGGTCGGCCTCGTTCATGGGCGCGATAATAGCCGGATCATTGTTCAGGGGCAGTACGACGTATGCCTCTACGCCGCAACCCAGTTTCTTACCCAGGCTCCAATAATCTGAGACGTAGTATACGTTCTCGGTTGACGACGCGACCAGGGCGTCTACGCCCCTGTCCTGCATCAGTTGGACTGCTCGTTCTCTGTTCAGTGGCATCTCTTGACGATCTATGGTTGTCTAATCTGTTTTTAAAATAAGTGGATTTGAAGAAATGAAATGCATTAGTAACACCGAGATAATGAGTAAAAAATAAGGAGTACTCAACGATAAAAATCTATTTTGAATCAGATAACAGATAAAATTCGATTTATTTCCAACATTTCAAGTATACGAAGTACCACGATCGACGAAAAGGTTTAAGCCGCTCGTAGATATAGTTCGCTGATTGTATGGTTCAGAAAGATGGTCCTAAACCGATCGCTGCTGTAGTAGGCGCCGGTAGAACCAAATTTGGTGAATTATGGTACGATAACCCTGAGAAACTGCTCGTGGAGGCGGGATTGGAATGTGTTGAGTCAGTGGACAAGGGGATAGGCCGAAAGGATATAGAGGCATGTTTCTTCGGTAGCTTCCTGTACCAGCACACGAACAAGCGGGGGCTCATACCTGGCTACATGGCCCAAGAGCTTGGTCTCAACATCCCTATAACCATGACTGAGGCAGCCTGCGCGTCAGGTGGAGCAGCGGTCTACAACGCCGTCCTCGCTATCCAGTCAGGGAAGTTCGACACTGTCTTAGCGGGGGGCTTCGAGAAGATGAGTGACCGGGTAGATAAGATAATGGACGACCTGATGTTCGCCGCTGACCCTCGCGAGTTCGATGCGGGCTTCACGTTCATCGGTCTCTACGCCGTCATGATGTCCCGTTATCTGTACGATTATGGGAAGGGAGATGAGCGATGCCTCGATGCCATGGCCATCGTCGCAAGTAAAAACCATCACCACGCGATGGGGAACCCGTATGCCCAGTACAGAAGGGAGTTCACCGTGGAGGCCGTGAAGCGCTC
>CAYONH010000073.1:2704-8529 GCA_964405275.1 uncultured Candidatus Bathyarchaeia archaeon
CGGGGATGAAGATCTCCGAGATCCCCATTGCTGAGGTCCATGACTGCTTCACCATAGAGGAGGTCATGTACCTGGAGGACTCGGGCTTCTACAAGACAGGTGAGGCATGGAAGGGAATATTCGAGAGCTACAAAGACTATGAGGGCTTAAGGCACATCCCGTATGTTAGCGATGATGCGGAGGTGATAGTCAACCCCGGAGGTGGCCTCAAGGCTGATGGTCACCCCACTGGAGCCACAGGTGTAAGGCAGGTCTTCGAGGTTTACAGGCAGCTGAGGGGCGAGGCGGGGGATTGTCAGGTGGAGTCTGACGGAGACCTTGACGCTGCCCTGTGCCACAACATTGGGGGAACTGGTGGCATCTGTACGGTGCACATTTTCGGGAGGGGTAGCTGATGAGTGAGCCGATCGCGAGAAGGAAGATCATAGTCGATTACAGGATAAACGCCACGAAATGTCAGGACTGCGGGAACATATACTTCCCCCCGAAATCCTTCTGCTACAACGAGGGAAGGGCCAGCCGAATGGAGGACCTGGACTTCTTCTACAAGAAGGGTGCGCTGTACTCGGGGACCGTCATCAACACCCCCTCTAACAAGTTCAAGGACGTGGGGGCACACATCTCAGGCATCTTCGAGTTCCCAGAACACAACTTGAGGATACCCGGCAGGATAACCGACTACATCCCTCCTGAGGGCAGTGTAGACCTATCCAGCCTCGTTGGGAGGGAGGTTGTCCCCAGGTTCAGGAGGAACTACTCTGGAAGCGAAGACGGGCTGGTCCACTATTCAAGCCTGAACTTCAGCTTCGGGGATGAGTACTATCCGCATCAGGAGTACGTCAAGATCGAGCCCTCGAAGGAGGTCGAGAAGCCAGGAATCGTGGGGTACGGTGTCTACCTGCCTAAATACAGAATAAAGAACGAGGGAAGGGGGGTTCTCGGGGTAACAGAGAGGACGCTGCCTTTCGCAGACGAGGACACTACAACCTTCTCGGTCGAGGCCGGAAAAAGGGCTCTCATCCACGCGGCTCTAGATAGCACATTCGTGACGAAGTGCTTCGTAGGAACTGAGTCACCCACATATGCGGTGAAGCCGATCATGGCCACCGTCACCCAGGCCCTTGAGCTGGGGGAGGAGTTCGAGGATGGCTACTTCTCAGGGGGTGTCGACTCCCAGTTTGCTTGCAAGGCTGCCACGGACCTGTACGTCGACGCCGCGGCCTTGGTCAACTATCCAGCTTTCGGGGGAGAGCATGTCATGGTGATAGGCTCTGATAACAGCCAGGCCGCTCCCGGCGATCCTCTTGACTACACGGTCGGGGCAGGTGCAGCCGCATTCATCTTCGGGCGCAGGGACGTGATCGCTACCCTCGACCACTACCTTTCGTACACCTCTGACACCCCGGACTTCTACCGTAGGGAGGGGGAGAAGTATCCCCGCCACGGAGGGCGCTTCACCGGAACGCCCGCCTATTACAAGCATGTCCTTACCGCGATGAAGGCGATTCTCAAGAAGAGCGGCCTCGCACCTGAAGACATCAACTATGTAATCCTTCACAGCCCCAACGCAAGTTTCCCCCAGAGGGCCGCCCTTCAGGCCGGCTTCACAAGGGAGCAGATCGCCCCCGCTCTTACGGTGGCTAAGATCGGTAACCTTTACTCAGGGTCGTGTCCCGCTGCCCTGGGGGCTGTCTTGGACATCTCGGAGCCCGGGGACAAGATACTGATGACTGCGTACGGCTCCGGTGCCGGAAGCGACTCTTACGTCTTCACTGTCACGGATAAGATCGTTGAGAAGAGGGAGCGGTCCGTGCCTGTTCAGGATCAGATTGAGAGCCCTCACAAGGAGTACGTGGACTACGTCTTCTACAGAAAGATGAAGGATATCTCCTAAACCCTCTTTTCATAATCTCTTCTCTTTTTACACACGGCAGATGACTTGTTTAGACCCCACCTTTTCCGCTACGCTTGAGGATCGAGAGTAGCTCGTTGAGGGTTTCCTCACTCCACGCATCAGGACAGGATATGACTTCAATTTCCCTCCCCTTCTCCTCGCAGACCTGCTCACATCTTGCTGTGACCCATTTATCGAGCTCATCGCCCCCCGAGATTAAGATCACAGTCTTACTGTCTGTCTCAGCGACGAACGTAGCTATGTTCTCCGCGGTGAAGATGAGGGTCTCAATGTCCGGTGGGTCCGCTATCTCAAACTGGGAGAGGGGATAAGTCTCGGAGAGCTCCGCAGGGGTTACCCCAAAAGGAGCTGAGTAGAAGCAGATCTGTACGTTCTCCGAGTCGTCAAGCTCATTCCTCAGCCTTCTCTCAAGGGACCTATACTCCTGTGTCTTGTTGTAGGGTCTCTTAGGTGGAGCTGGTATCAGGACCACCTTCTTCTGATTCAATGATGGTATGAACTGTTCTTCGAGTCGTCTGAGGTGTTTCGTCACCTTGGGTCTCGCCAGTCCCATGGAGTCGAAGATGAAGACCCCTCGTCCCTTGTACGATGGGCTGCCCCGCTCTAGGAAGTCTCTATACTTGAACAACCCCTTCACCGCTGAGGCCAACGCTGGATGTCCTCTGCTCCGTGCCTCCATGAGCTCCCATAGGGTTCCCTCCACGATTGCCTGCTTCACAGTCTCCATCTCGGTCATGGTGACGTGGAGGTTGTGCTCGGTGAGTGCCTTGACACGCTCCCCCTTGATCATCCCCTTAAGCTCATCCGCACCGTACTTGCGGCAAATCGGGCATGAACAGGGAAGGTAGCTGAGGTCCTTGAGCTTCATAGTCCCCAGGGTGGTTAGATAGCGTCCGGCTTTAGCGTAGAGGGCGTATGCGGCTGAGTCGAATAGGTCGCATCCCAGGGCGACAGCTAGGCTGAACATCATGGGGTGCCCTGCTCCGAACAGGTGGAAGGGCCGATCAGGGGGGAGGTTCCTTTTTGCGGCCATTATCATGTCTACGAGCACGTTGAACCTGTAGTTCTCCATGACCTCGGTCGGGCTCCCGAGGGCGTGAATGGGGAAGGGCATCTTCCCTACCCTTTGTGCTGACCTCTCCACAAGGTCGAGGTGAGCTCCCCCCTGGACGGGGCCGACCCATAGCGTATCATCGCCCTCTATCAGGGGGAGGGCTGCCTCAGCCCGTCTCAGCGTCTCCTCGACGGTCCACTCAACCTTCTCGCGAGGGACGTTCCACCCGGTCGGAATATCAAGTATGACCGCTATGTCCGAGCCGATGCTCTGCTGGAATCTTATAATCTCGTCGGGTGAGGTCTCGACTCCCCCGTATACCAGTATCTGGTAGGCCCCTGAATCGGTGGTTATGACGCCGTCGTAGTCGAGAAGCTGATGTACCTTGAGATCTGGTAGGTCCCCGAAGTGCTTCTTTATGATGTAGGAGTTGGTGATGAGTATCTCGCATCCGAACTCCTCCCTCATCCTTTTTGGCGGCAGGACCTGGGAGACGGGGTTGATGACGGGCATGAAGGCCGGTGTCTCCACGGCTCCCCCCTTGGTGTTTAACCTGCCTATCCTGCCTAGGAGGTCCCGATCCCGTAACTCGAAGGACATAGCACCCAGACATTAAGCCCAAGGGGGGTATTTCATTTTGGTGGCTGGCAAGAACCTGAATTCTTAGAGAATTCAACAAAGAAAGAAATAATGGTTAGTGTCCAGTGCTAGCCGGTTTCGCTGATGAACCTCTGGTAGATGTCCCTGACCCTGTCAGCCGCGGGGCCACTCCCCTCTACCACCCCGGTCTCGTTGACACGTATCTTGTCCATGACGACTATGATGCCCGCGTCCGTGAAGGTCCTAGTCATGTTTGGGAAGACCCTCTCCAGCCTCTCCGCGAGGCCTCCTAGGTTGAAGGGGCGTTCGGACGCTGATATTCTTGCGACCGTGGATCCGTAGATGAACACCCTGTGTATCTTTGTTCCCTGTTCGCCTGGCACGTCCCCGAGGCAGATGGTCATGGTGTTGCTGTCGTAGCCGAGGAGGACACCGTCATACACCTTTTCTCTCGTGTCCTCCACTCTAACGGGCTTGCCGACCAGCTGTCCCAGCTCCTCGAAGAACTTCCTACTCGCTACAGCGGCCATTCTCTACACCTGCCCTAAGTGATTATAACAACGTCATATAAAAATGGGAAACTTTCTTGGGTATATTGGGAAAGCCGAGGATTAGATCTCCTAGATGTGGTCTCCTTCGGCTTCCTTCTTCTTCATGGACTGGATGAGGGCTACCGCGTCTTGAGGGGAGTCAGCCTTTCCAAGCACCCTCAAGCCGTGAAGGTCGTTCCGATGACCGCAACTGGGGCATGACCGGGTCCTATACCTCCTGTTTCCGAGGACCAAGTTCCCGCATCGGGGGCATCTTACGACGACGTAGATTAACCCCCACCTCCCAGGAGCCCCCTAGACTCAGGATGACTTAACCAGTCTACCCCTGTCTCACATGACCTCTCGCCTCTGAGTACGGATGTGATTGTCTCGATGATCTCGTTTGGTTCTATACCCGTTGTGTCCAACTCACAGACCTTCTCCTTCCCGTAAGCTTCGACGGCCTCGATGAGGCAGACGTCTAGGAGCTCCGCTTCGACGTTCTCCTTCACCTTCTCGGGACTATATCCTCGGGACTCCAATTCATCCTTGAGCTTCCAGGGTGCCCTTCTGAGCACGAAGACGTTGGACACACCTTCGGGAGAGATAATATCCTGAGAGAAATGCCCCTCGATAATCAACGGGTCCTGCCCCTCCTGGATTATCTCCATAAGCCTTGTCGTCGTCCTCTCCAAATCGACTATCGAGGTCTCCCTCATACTGTCGTATCCGGTCACTAATCCTTCTGCCAGGGCCAGCTCGGAGAGGTTAACGTGGACTCCTTTGAGACGTTCACTGAGCAGGGAGGCTATAGTCGTTTTACCTACGCCTGGTACGCCGGTAAGGAGGATTACCTTCCTCGTGTTGGACATCCTTACACCGATTTACGTTTGTCATGTGGGTGGTAGATGGAGTTCGGAACCGTTCGACTAGCCTTCATCGTCGTCTTCGGGCTTTTCAGTTTCCTTGAGGAGGTCGCCGAGGGTCCTCCCGGATGTCGGCCTCGATGTGACTTGTGTCCGCGTACCAGTCTCCGGAGCCTCGAGGACATCAACGTGGAGAGCGTTCCTTATCTTGCGTACCAGCTTGGAGTCTGGAGTGAACTGCCCCCGCTCAAGGTTCTTTACCACCGACTCCTTCTCGTTAATCATACGTGCAAAGTCCTCAACGCTGAGCCCCTTTTTCTGCCTCGCCTTCTTTATCTTGAGCCCGTAATCGTCCACGAGCTCCATGACCTCGGCTGCCTCCATCTCGTTTCTGGGGCGCCTCGGCGCGGGTCTAGCACTTGTCCTCCGGAGCTGGGGTCTTGATGGATCCCAATCAGTGGTGCCGAACTTCGCGCATCTCCCGCAGACTGTCATCCTCCCTCCCTCGATAATCCTGTAGTAGGGCTCCCCTCTTATCTCGGCCCCGCAGACTTCACAGAGCATCTTTTATCCCAGTAAGATGGGGGGCGAATCGGCTATAAATGCTCAGCGCCTCTCAACTGTTGTATGGTCGGCGAGCTGCGGCGTATCAGGGCTATAGCAGACTACCAGTTCGGGAGTGGGAGCGGGACAGCCCTCTTCTCAGACGAGGTTGAGGTTGAACGATCCAAGAACACGGGGAAGCTGAGGTTCGTACGCTTGCATGGCGTTCTCCTGGCGTCCCTCAGGGCTTCTGACAGCCTCTTCACCCTGACCATCGAGGGGGCTGAGAGGCTTCTATCGGGGATGCCGGAGCTAGG
>CAYONH010000074.1:0-8322 GCA_964405275.1 uncultured Candidatus Bathyarchaeia archaeon
AACGAGGTGGAGGGGAAGGGCCTCTCCCTGCAGTCCGTCCCGGTGGACAGGATCTCACGGATGTACGTCCCCAGCGAGCGTCTAGCGGCGATCTTGGAGAGCCCACGGACCGATTTGGAGTCAGTTGTGGCCAGGTTCGCGTCAGCGATCAGCCGTGAGGGGGGCGTGCCCCTCGGCGACATGGGGGTCTCGGGGTCAGTCCTGGTGGACCTCGCTACGTCGACCTCGGACGTTGATCTGATCGTCTATGGCAGAGATTCCGGGCGCCGGGTCTACCAGGCCGTGAGGGCGCTCAGGGAGAGGGAGGGCTGGGTCCGACCCTATGATGGTGAGAGCGTGAGGAGCGTGGCGGTCAACCGCTGGGGCGACACCGGTCTGGATCTTGAGGAGCTGTCGACCCTAGAGTCCGGGAAGGTTCTCCACGGCCTCGTCGACGGGCGCGACTACTTCATCAGGCTCGTCAGGGAGCCCGACGCCTCCGAGGAAGGGGAGGTATCAAGACCTCTAAGGACCGTAGTACTCCGAGGAACCGTCGTCGGGACGGATGACTCCATCTACACGCCCTGTTCATACGAAGTCGAGGGCTGCAGCTTCAAGGGTGGTGGACCCGACGTCGATGTGGACCGGCTAGTCAGCTTCAGGGGGAAGTTCACCGAGCAGGCTGTTGAGGGAGATGTGGTTGAGGCCCGGGGCACCCTGGAGGAGGTTGTGTCGGGGGGCCTCGTCTATCACAGGGTGATGCTGGGTAGGAGGGGGGACTACCTGTTCCCCGTCGGCCTCGTTGACCGATAACCTTTTGATGGGAACAATTCTGTTTCAACCATTGCTGGGCTTGGTTCATATGGAGGGGGCAACTGAGGGGCTGCTGCTCGACGGCCTCGGATTCGAGGAGGATCAGATATTCGAGGCCATAGTCACCACCATGGACCACGACGGCTCCGTGAACGCAGCCCCAATGGGGGTGGTCAGGACTGGTCGCGAGACCCTCGAGATCAGGCCCTTCAAGAGCAGCTCCACCTACAGGAACCTGTCATCCCGCCCCGAGGCCTGCGTGAACGTCACGGACGACCCGACACTCTTTCTCGTCACGGTGTTCAAGGGAGAGGGCCTCAGGGGCTTCGAGGAGCCGTCCCTCGACGGAATCAGGCTCAGGGAGGCAGATGCACACGTCTTCATCTCCGTCCGGGACCTCGATGACTCCGAGGACAGGGCCCGCTTCACCTGCAACGTTGACTCTGTCGAGGTGGGTGAGGCCGGACCTCGACCGTTCAGCCGGGGGAGGGCCCAAGCCATCGAGGCCGTGATACACGCCACTCGCATCGAGTTCCTCTATGGGGAAGGTCGTGTCGAGGAGGGCGAAGAGTTAGTAAGAAGGTTAGGCGTGTGTAAGGACGTGGTCAGTAGGGTCTCGACCCCGGACTCCGCGGAGGGGAGGGTCATCAGGGAGCTGGAGAGGCTGATCGAGGGCTGGAGGGGCGGATGATGAAGGTCAGGGTGAGGACCCCGTCCAGGCTCCACTTCAGCATGGTGGACCTGAGGGGCGACCTGGGGAGGATCTACGGGAGCGTAGGTGTGGCAATCGACAGGCCCAACATAGTTCTCAAGGCCGAGCCAGCGCCACGGCTCACGGTCAAGGGGTTCAGGATGGAAAGGGCGAGGAAATTCGCGGAAACTGTCCTGGAGGAGTCGGGGATCACAGGCGGGGCCAAGGTCAACATCGCCTCGGACATGCCGGAGCACAGGGGATTCGGCTCAGGGACCCAGCTCGCCCTCGCCATGGGGACGGCCATCTCGGAGATACACGGCCTGGACTACTCACCGGAGAGGCTGGCCCTCCTGCTTAACCGCTCCAGGCGGTCGGGGGTTGGAACCTACGCTTTCAAGCACGGGGGTTTCATCGTCGACGGCGGGCACAGGGTCGGGACGACCGGGGATCATCCCCCACTCATCTTCAGGCATGACATCCCTGAGGACTGGCTCTTCGTCATAGGCCTCCCCGACGCGGCCCAGGGCAGCAGCGGCAAGCTCGAGGTCGACGCCTTCAAGAACCTGGAGCCGCCTCCGACGGTCCTCGCCGGCGACATCTCAAGGATACTGCTGATGCAGATGATCCCAGCCCTCTTAGAGGGGGACGCCGAGGCCTTCGGCGCAGCCATGACCAGTCTGGACCTCAAGTTCGGGGAGCACTGGAGGAAGGTCCAGGGGGGGCTCTACAGCAGCCCCGTCATCGAGGAGGGTGTGGAGTTCCTTCTCGAGACAGGGGCGCTGGGCGCCGGTCAGAGCTCGTGGGGCCCCGCGTTCTACGGCCTCGTCCAAGGGGAGGAACGGGCGGAGGATGTGCGGTCTCAGCTGGCAGGCTTCCTCAACGAGGATGGTAGGAGCGGGACCGCCTTCGTCGCCCACGCCCAGAACGAGGGCGCTGAGGTCACGGTGACTGAATAATCTTGAAGCGGAGCTGGATGCGGTATGCGGGTTCTCATCGTCACGGGGAGGCTGGCTGAAGACAGCGTCAGGAGATATATTACGGGCCTTGACGTGGACGTCGACGTCCGGGTCCTCCCCGTATCGGTAGCGGCGTTCATCACTCCCAAGGCTGCAGCTGAGTCCCTCACCTCCGTGAAGGGATACGACCTCATCCTGCTTCCGGGCACCATAAGGGGAGACGTGACCACTGTCGAGGAGGCCACGGAGACGCCAACGTACAAGGGGCCCTCCTACACTTACGAGCTCCCGCTGATCCTACCCTTCCTTGATAAGGTGGAGCTCTCCAAGACCGAGTCGGCCTCGAAGTTCCTCCGGGGGGTCAGGGGGAGCCTGGCGCTGAAGGAGATCGAGCAGGTAGAGGCGACCTGGAGGGAGGTCCTGAATGAGGAGGGGGGCTTCGTCATCGGTGGAGAGGGCCGAGAGGTAGCGGTGGGCTCAGCCTTCCCCATGAGGGTGATCGCTGAGATAGTGAACGCCCCGACCCTTGAACTCGATCAAATCAGGAAACGGGCACTATACTTCAAGTCCGAGGGCGCGGATATAATCGACATAGGGATGCTGGCGAACGACCCCAAACCGGATAGGATCGGGGAGATCCTCGACGCTATCCGCACATCTGTGGACCTTCCCGTGAGCATCGACACCTTGGACCCGTCCGAGATTGAGGCCGCCGTCGCAGCTGGCGTGGACCTAGTACTCAGCGTAGACGCCGGCAACATGGAGGAAGTTGCCCCTTACGTCAGGGACGTCCCCGTCGTGGTTCTCCCATCGAACATGAGGGAGGGCCTCCTCCCGAGGGGCGCGGAGGAGAGGTTCGCAGCGATGTTCAACAACATGCTCCAGGCCCACGAGCTGGGGATCATGAAGGTGATCGCCGACCTAGTCCTCGAGCCCGCCCTGAAGCCCGGGCTCATGGAGTCCCTGAAGGCCTACCAGCTGTTCCGTCAGGCCGACGAGAACACCCCCGTGCTCTTCGGGCTGGGGAACGCGACGGAGCTCATCGACGTCGACTCCACAGGAGTGAATGGGCTGTTGACCGCTTTGGCCGCCGAGGTGGGGGCGGACCTCCTCTTCATCCCCGAGCACAGCCCAAAGGCCCGGGGGAGCGTCCGGGAGACGGTGACGGCCTCCAGGATGATGTTCCTTGCCGGGAGGAGGGACGCGCTGCCCAAGGACCTGGGCCTCGACCTCCTAGTGCTCAAGGAGAAGAGGTGGGTGGAGTGGCCCTACGACAGGTCCGTCGAGGAGGAGGCTGAGGTTGTCTCCGCTGAGCCAGACGACGATCTTGAACTCGATGAGGTCGGCTGGTTCAGGATAAATGTGGACAGGGAGGGGGAGGCCCTGGTGGCTATACATTACATGGAAGCCGATAAGCCCCACCTGGTGGTAAAGGGGAAGGACGCCAGGGAGGTGTACCAGACGATCCTACGGAGGGGTCTCGTCGAGAGGTACGATCACGCTGCCTACCTCGGGAAGGAGCTTATGAAGGCGGAGCTGGCCCTCAGGCTGGGGCGCTCCTACGTCCAGGACGACCCCCTGTTCTAGCTACCGTCTCTCGCTCTTCCACCTGGAGTAGTCGTCCATGATCGTCTTCACGTCGACGTGGTCGTTGATTATCTGCCTCGTGAGCTGTATCTTCCTCGTGGAGGTCGGCGCGGGCGTCGTCATGTCCCCCAGGAGGTCCAGCTTGGTGACCGTAGTGTAGGTGTCTGTGGGTACCAGGAGGATGGGGATGCCCTTGGTCTCCGCCGAGGAGAGCACCTGGACTGATGGGTAGATGTTCCCGGTGAGGACTATGGCGCTGGGCTTCGTCTCCAAGGCCGTGAGAATGAGGTCCGTCCTGTCCCCGCCCGTGATGAAAGCCCTCCCGACACTCCGCCTCAGCCAGCTCATCGCCGACTCCGGGGACATGGCCCCGACGAGGTAGTTGTCAACCAGGGTGTCCAAACTGTCCCTCCCAGCCAGCACCTCGGCGTCCAGGACGCTGGCGACGTCCCCCACGGTGGGGAGGGTGAGTTCCCTGTGGTCGGGGACGACCCCGAGGACCTTGAGGCCGCACGTCTGGAGTATTGGTGCGACGACGCCCTTCATGCGCTCCAGCTGCTGGAGGGGGACGAAGTTGAGCACGGCGCCCAGCATCTCAGCCCCTCTTCCCTCGATGAACTCCTTGTAGAGTATGATGGTCTCAGCGACGAAGTCCTCATCCCCCTTGATTGAGAAGAGCACCTTGGCGCCGAACTCCTTCGCCAGCTGAGGCGTGTCGAGGCCGCAGAACGTGAGGAACTCGGGGCGGGCAGCAGACTCGATGAGGAGTATGTCCTTGTCGGCGCTGATCTTCTCGTAGGCTTCCATGATTCGGTCTTTGGAGTCGTCGCAGCTCTCAGCGATGAGGTCGAGGTAGCGCTTACCCAGCACCACTGGGCAGAGCTCGTCGAGGTCCTCCTCGAGGGCCATGACCTCCTTCATGAGGATCACGTCTGTGTCCCTGAGCCTCCCGTCAACGAGCTTCTGCCCCATGCCGACGGGCTTGAAGTAGCCGACCCTGAGCCCCATCTCCTGGAGCTTCCCGAAGAGGCCTAGGCACAACGCGGTCTTGCCGCTGTATCCGGTTCCCGACACGTAGATCGAGTAAGCCATCTGTCTATTCATCATCAATCCCCTGTTATAGTGATTTTCACGTCGAGGGCGATGCAGCCCTCCCCCACCCCGTAGACGAAGACCGGGTTCAGGTCCATCTCCACGATCTCGGGGAAGTCTGAGACGAGCTGCCCCACCCTGAGGATCGTCTCCCTCAACGCGTCTATGTCCGACGGGGGCTCCCCCCGTATCCCCTTGAGGAGGGTGTACGCCCGGGTCTCCTCCATCATCTCCTGGGCCTCCCTCTCGCTGAGGGGGGCGAGGCGGAACGAGACGTCCTTGAGGAAGTTGACGTAGATCCCACCGAGGCCGAACATCACGAGGGGGCCGAACTGTACGTCTTGGCTCATGCCCACGATGAGCTCCTTCCCAGGGGTGACCATACGAGAGACGGCGACGCCGTGGATCCTGGCCTGGGGCATGAAGGTGTAGACGCTGTTCATGATGGCCGCGTAGGCCGACCTCACCTCGTCAGCGGACCTCAGGTCTAGCTGGATGCCGCCGATATCCGTCTTGTGGAGTATCTCCGGGGAGACTATCTTGAGCACCACCGGGTACCCCAGCTCATCAGCGAACACCGCAGCCCCCTCCGCAGATGAGGCGAGCTTGTCCCTCGTCGTGTCTACGCCGTAGGCCTCCATGACCTCCGCCGTCTCGTTCGCAAGGAGGACGACCCTGCTGTCCCGTCTGGCGGCCTCAAGGATCCCCTTGACCCTGTCGGGATCCACGTCGTCGAACCTTACGGGTGGATGCTCGGGCTCCCCCATGAAGCGGGCGTACTCGTACATCGCCGCCAGGGTCTTGATCCCCTTCTCCGGGAAGTCGAAGCTGGGCACACCGTTGCTCCTCAGGTACTCGTCAGCAGTCTGGACCCTCCCCCCACCCATGAAGATACAGATTATAGGCTTGTCCCCGTGCCTCCTCTGAAGCTCGACTATCCCCTGGGCCGTTTCGAGGCTCTCCGTCATCGCCTGGGGTGTGAGGATGACGACGACGGCGTTGACGCCCTCCTCGCTGATGACCTCCTCGATGGCGAACCCGTAGAGGTCGGCCCTCGCATCCCCCAGGATGTCCACGGGGTTCCCCACGGAGGCCGCCTCGGGGAGCCTCGTCATCAGCCTACCCCGGACCTCGCTCCCCAGGTTGGTGAGCCTGAGCCCCAGCCTCTCGCTGAGGTCCGTCGCAAGTATCCCCGGGCCCCCGGCGTTGGTCACGATCACGACGCCTTCCCCCTTGGGCAGGGGCTGCTCCGTGAAGGCGATGGCGTAGTTGAAGAGCTCCTCGACGCTCTCCGCCAGTATCACCCCCGCCTTCTCGAAGGCCGTCTTGTAGGCGACGAAGCTCCCCACCAGGGCCCCCGTGTGGCTCCCCGCGGCCCGGGCGCCCGCCGATGAGGTGCCCCCCTTGATGACCACGATGGGCTTATCCCTCACCACCCGCGAGGCGACCTCTATGAACCTCCGCCCCCGCTCGATGGACTCCAGGTAGAGGAGGATCACCCGGACGTTCTCGTCCTCCCCCATGGCCTCGATGAAGTCCACCTCGTCGAGGTCTCCCTTGTTCCCGAGGCTCACGAAGCTGTGGAAGCCGATGTTCTCCTTGACTATCCAGTCAAGGACCGCCGTCCCCAGGGCCCCGCTCTGGGAGATGAAGCCGATCCTCCCCACCTCCGGCATCGCCGGCGCGAAGCTCATGTTCAGCTGGCTCTCCGTGTTGATGAGCCCCAGGCAGTTGGGCCCCTGGACCCGCATCCCGTACCTCCCGCTGATCTCGACCAGCTTCTTCTCCAGGAGGGCTCCCTCGTGCCCTATCTCCTTGAACCCCGCCGAGATGACCACGAGGGCCTTCACCCCCCTCTCGCCGCATTCCTCGGCGACGCCCAGCACGTAGGCGGCCGGGATGGCGATGACAGCCAGATCCAGCTCACCGGGTATCTCCTTGACGGAGGAGTAGGTTTTCAGGCCGAGTATCTCATCGGCGCTGGGGTTCACGGGGTAGATCTTACCCTGGAAACCTGAGTCGATCATGTTCCTGGTGAGAATGTTCCCGACTTTCCCGGGAGTCCTGGAGGCCCCGATGATGGCGACGGACTTCGGGCGGAACAGGGCATCCAGCTTCATATCTATAGGTCTCCCATGGATGGGCATCAGATAGCTCGTTTACTCTAAAGGATTCCTACTCATAGGATATAAACCCATAATTCGAGGCCAAGCCCCATGGGCGTCGTGGGCTGTTACTACGGTTTTTTGGGGTACGATTTTTATATTGTTTCCATCAACAAGATGTGATATCCATGAGCGCCAGACCCAAGATCTTCGGCCATCTCATGACCGAGGTCATCAGGAAGGGGACATGCGTGAGCTGCGGCTCCTGTGCCGCCGTCTGCCCCGTCAAGTCAATAGAGCTCGATGCTGGAACACCCAAGCTGGTGGGCCTATGCATCGCATGCGGAATGTGCTACGCCAACTGCCCGAGTGCAGCCTTCGACGAGGCCGAGATGGAGAACCTCGTCTACGGCAGGGCCCGTGAGGAGGCTGAGGCCCATCTCGGGGTCCACACGGCCATCTACGCCGTAAAGGCGAAGGACGAGGCGGTCCTCGCCAGCTGCCAGGACGGAGGAGCCGTCTCTTCGCTGCTCATCAACTTCCTGTCGGAGGGTGGGGACGGCGTTGTGGTGACAGGTCTGGAGGAGGACGCCGTCTGGGTCGCCAAGCCGGTCGTTGCCTCGAGCAAGGAGGAGATCCTGGCCTGCGCTGGGACGAAGTACACCTCCAGTCCCACCCTGGTGGGCGTGGGCTCTACTGTCTCTGACTACGCCAGGGGGAAGGTAGCTGTGGTGGGCACCCCGTGCCAGATGAGGGGTCTGAGCAAGATCGTCACCGGTGAGAAGGCCGACGCCAAGATCAGGAACGCCGTGGACCTGAAGATCGGTCTCCTCTGCATGGAGACGTTCAACCACGAGAGCTTCATGGAGTACCTCGACGGCGCGGGCGTAGACGCCTCCAAGGTCGAGAAGTTCGAGATTAAGAGCGGCAGGTTCATCGCT
This sequence comes from uncultured Candidatus Bathyarchaeia archaeon, assembly GCA_964405275.1. Taxonomy (GTDB): domain Archaea; phylum Thermoproteota; class Bathyarchaeia; order TCS64; family TCS64; genus BS750m-G28. The sequence goes on from CAYONH010000074.1 coordinate 8,168, forward strand.
CACACGGGCTCCGATGAGCCCTACTCGGTCAAGCTGAGCAAGGTGAAGGATAACGTGAGGCCCTGCTGTCACAGCTGCGGCGACTTCACCTCCGAGTTCGCCGACATCTCCGTGGGGAACGTGGGCACCCCGGACGGCTGGTCCACTGTCATCGT
>CAYONH010000075.1:0-8262 GCA_964405275.1 uncultured Candidatus Bathyarchaeia archaeon
ACTTCATCATGAACTGGCACATCCCTTAGGGTTATCCTCTCAGGCGTCTATGAGATGATATAAGACTTGTTTTGGAAATGTCCTCGGACACCATACCATTTTACATAACAATCGCGTAGAGATCACTCGATGGCCGTATCCCTCCATGACTTCGTCAAGGCGATATTTGGATTATATCTGGTGACCTTGGTAGTAGTCTTCTGGGACTTCTACCAGAAGGGGTTCACGCTCCGAACCTTCGACGTCGCGAAGCTCATCTTCTTCGCCATTTGGACGGCGATTGTCGCCCTCCTCATCTGGAGACTCAGAGATTAGCGCAATAGCTGGTCCCTGAAGTAACGATCCTAACCATAGTTCGTGCTGAACCAGGTCAGGAACTCGTCAGTGCTATCGAACTCGACGTACAGCCCATGGCTGAAGACCGAGTTGACGTACATCTCCTTTTCGCTCACAATAGACATCCAGCCCTCCAGTGCAACGGCCACGGGCTCGCTCGACAGGCTGTCCCCCGACCCCGAGTGGTAACCGCCTGAGGGATCCAATATGGCTAGCCTCCCCCCTTCGATGGGGATACCGACGCCCACGTGCCCTCCCCCCTCCCACTGGACGCTTATGCACCACTGGGTGAAGCGCTCGTTGTGGGCCTCCATCATGCTCTCAAGGAGGATCGCCTGATCCTCGCAGTCCCCCGACCTATCATTCAGGGTCTCGTTCGGGTACCGTACGGACTGCATGAACCACCTGACGGACTCTGAGGGATCGGAGTAGATGAAGGGATACGGCGAGTCTACTGCGTATGCGATGTTCTCGACGACCCAGTCATGGAGGACCTTGGAGTCGCTCCAGAATTCGCTCATTGAGCCCCAGGTCTCCAGCCCCCCTGAGACCTCCACCATCATCTCGACAACAGCGGGATCTTCGGGGGTGACGAAACGCGACAGGTCTCCGTCAAACGCCAGCCGGGAGTTCACGTCATCCTTCAGCTGCTTGAACTCTGCCATGTAGATATTGTACTCCTCCTCGATCTCACTCCTGCTCTCCGATTGCCTGATGACCTCGTATTCCAGGCTGTCGTAATTGTACTGGAGCGTATTGTACAAGCTCTCGATGGCGGCGTAATCCTCCTGGAGGGCAGCGATCTCGACCTCGAACTCCTCGAAGACGCTGCTTATGTTCGACTCCAGGGCGTTGCATCGTGAGGTGAGGACGCTGTTCTGGTACTGGAGGGACATTATCCTGAAGTTGAGGGCGTCGATCTGCCCCCGCTGGTCGTTGATGTACCATGCCCCACCCAGGGTAATTAGAACCATGATGACGAGTAGTATGGTGACGTTTTTCTGTTTGAGAATCATCATATCACATCAGCTCCCGTTCTCGTGACCCTTCATTGTGCGATTGAGATGGAGGCTTAATAATTATTCCTTCCCAAGCCTCGCCATGATCTCGTCGTAATTGTCGACCCAGCCGAACAGGAGCAGGATGCCGCTGCCCAGGAGACAGAGGTTCCTTATGATCAACGTGGCGTACCTAACATTCGTTGACATCTCGAAGACGGTGGTCAGCCTCACGGTCTTGGGGTAGGACGAGTTTGTGTTGTCAAGCATAACGTTCAGGTGGCCCTCGACATCGATCTCGAATAGGAAGTCCTCGGATCCCTCAACCGTACTCGGACCGAAGTAATTTCTAGTGAAGATACTCGCGGGCGTTCCGCCCTCCTGCCTTACCCCGACCCAGAAATGGACCCTCTCGACGGTGACGAGGAGATCCTCATCCTCGCCCTCGACCTCAAGCTCCATGCGGACGACGTCGTCCTCCCAGACCCGGACGATGTTGAGCCTGAAGTCCATCCTGGGGACATCTATCACCTCCGTGCTCCTCAGGAAGACCTGTGAGATCAGCGGAACCTGTACTGAGATCAGTACACCCAGCAGCGCGACCGCAACTGCGGCGTAGATGTAGCGGAGCTTCAAGACTTGTCTCCAGGCTCTTCCTCTTCGACGATCTCCTTATGGTAAAGGAAGCAGGCCGTGAACCGGTCAGGCTCGACCTCTATCAGCTTCGGCTCCTTCTCTTTGCAGATGGGCATGACGTGGAGGCACCGTGTGTGGAACCGGCATCCGGGGGGCGGATTTATGGCGTTCGGAGGCTCCCCAGGGATGACCTCCCTGAACTCGTGCCTGTTATTCGGGTCGGGGTCGGGGACAGAAGATATCAGGCCCTGCGTGTAGGGATGCAACGGCTCCTCGGTGACCTTGAGGACGTTCCCCTTCTCGACCATCTTCCCAACGTACATCACGGCCAGATTGTCGGAGACGTACTTCGCTGTCGAGATGTCGTGGGTGATGTAGAGGATCGACAGGTTATGGATCTTCTGGAGGTTGCTGAGGACTCCTAGGAGTTCCACACGGCTCGAGGCGTCTATCATGGAGACCGGCTCGTCGGCCACGATGTAGATCGGGTCGAGGAGGAGGGCCCGGGCGAATGTCACCCTCTGCCTCTGCCCCCCGGAGAGCATGTGGGGGTACTTGCGGACGACCTCCTCGACGGGGGAGAGGCGGACCTCCTCGAGGGCCCTGTGGATCATCTCCTCCCGTGTCTTGGGGTCCTCCACCTTGTGGATTATGAGGGGCTCCTCCAGGATCTGATGGATGTTCATGAAGGGGTTGATGCTGGAGTAGGGGTCCTGGAAGATGATCTGGGCCTCCTTCCTCAGCCACATCAGGTCCTTCTGCTTCTCATGGGTGACATCCTTCCCGTTGAAGATGAGCTTACCCCCGACGGGCTCAAGCAACCTCAACGTGGTCCTGCCCAGGGACGTCTTGCCGCAGCCGGACTCTCCAACGAGGGCGAGGATCTCACCTCTAGGTAGATTGAACGAGACGCCGTCCACCGCCTTCACCGGGACCGTCTTGAAGAAGCCCTTTCGGACGTAGTAGTACATCCGCAGGTTCTGGAGCTCGAGGATGTTACTCATCTTTATCACCGTACAACCAGCACTCCACCCGCTGCCCCTCCTCAGGGTAGCAGACGGGGGGATCCCTCTCCCTGCAGATGTCCATCACCATGTGGCACCGGGGATGGAAGTTGCACCCCTTCGGGGGGTTCACCAGGTCCGGCGGAGCCCCGGGTATGAAGTCTGGCTGACTATAGCTCCGGAGCCTGGGGGTGCTCGCGAGAAGCTTCTCGGTGTAGGGGTGCTTGGGGTTCAGAATCACCTGCTCAGCCGAGCCCATCTCCACGATGTGCCCCCCGTACATCACCGCCATCTTGTCGGAGATGTCGCTGCTGAGGGCGATGTCGTGGGTGATGAAGATCATGGCGATGTCCCTCTCCTTCTTCAGTCTCTTCAGCAGGTTCATTGTCTGGGCCTGGATGCTCACGTCAAGGGCCGAGGTCGGCTCGTCCAGTATGACGAAGGGCGGGTTCAGGATCAGGGCCATGGCAACTACCACCCTCTGCTTCATCCCACCGCTCAGCTCGTGGGCGTACCTGTCGTATGTCTCGGGGGGGAGGCCGACCTTGTCAAAGATCTCCAGCACCTGGGCCTTCGCCTTATCCTTCTTCATGTCGCGATGGATCATTAGTGGTTCGGCGACCTGGGGGCCAACCTTGATGACGGGGTTGAGGGAGTTCATGGCGCCCTGGAAGACCATGGATATCTTCTGCCAGTTCACGTCTTTCCTGTACTGATCGTTGGTGAGGGTCATCAGCTCCTCGCCCTCCAGCTCAATGCTGCCCTCGTAGGTGCTGACGTTCTTGGGGAGGAGCCTTGTGATCCCTAGGGACATGCTAGTCTTCCCGCAGCCCGACTCCCCGACGAGCCCAAGTGCCTCTCCAGCCTCGATGTCGAGTGAGACCCCGTCGACCGCCTTGACCTCGCCCCTCAGGGTCTGATAGTAGAGTTGGAGGTCCCTAATCTTCAGCACCATCATCTCATCCTCCTCAGCCGGGGGTTTACCACCGGCTCAAGTCCCTGGGCGATGAAGACGAAGCAGAGGGACGTCACCACGATGAGGAGTCCGGGGGGTATGATCCACCACCAGTATCCTAGGAATATGGCCCCTGTCTGGAATCCCCTCTCCAGTATCTGCCCCCAGGTCGGGAGGGTCGGGTCCCCGAGCCCGAGGAAGCTCAGCGCTGCCTCCGCCAGGATGGCCGCTGGGGTGAAGAATATCATCTGTGTGAAGATGAATGGGGCCACTTGGGGGAATATGTGCCTCGCCATTATCCACCTGGCGCTGGCCCCAGAGGCGATTGCGGCCTCGATGAACTGCTCCTGCTTCGCTTGGAGGACCATGGACCGGATGAGGATCGTGAGGCCCGCCCAGCCGAAGAATACCAGGACCATTATGATGTTCCAGATGCTTGAACCCAGGATGAAGACCAGGAATATGAGGATGGGAAGCTGGGGCAGGTTGTTAAGAATGTCACAGACTCGCTGGATGAGGTTGTCGGTCCACCCCCCCATGTATCCGCTCGTTATGCCGAGGACCGAGCCAACTATCGTGGTCAACGTCGAGGTGATGAAGCCGATGAACAGGGCCACCGGGAATCCGAAGAGGAGGCCAACAGCCAGGTCCCTCCCCAGGGTGTCCGTGCCCATGAAGCCGAAGACCTGTCCGCCCACGACGAACTTTACGCTCCCCACGGTGTCGTCCTCGTGGAAGATCTCCACCTGGACTTCGATGTTGTAGGTCCCCTCCACGATGTTGGTGAAATCACCCTCCGCGTCTGGGCTTCCGAACATGAACTGCTCCATCCCCATGTTCCTGATCTCGAGGGGGGTCAACGTGCTTCCGAACTCGTTCCTGAGATAGAGATAGATGGCGTTCCGGACTGCTGGGGAGCCTGGTAAAAAGATCCTTAGGGGAGACTCAATGTACTTCACGTATGGTGGCTCCTGACTTGATGGAGGATACGGGATCGCTTCCACGAGCAGGTCCTCGATCTTCGAGCCATCAGGTTTCGTGAGCGTGAGGTGAACGACGGGCGGGGTGTCGTGGAAGGTCAACTCGGACAGACTGAACGAGGTGAACTGAGGGAACATGTCCGCTCGCAGATCGAAGTTTATGTTAAACTCAATTGTCATGACTCCCCGGGTGCTCTTCTGGGAGACGTCCGATGTGAGTATCATGTGCTCCGGCTCCCGGACGCTGGTCAAAGCCTGGGTCCAACTAGGGGGAACCCCCTTGGGATAATCAGCCCAATGTTGGGGCTTGTTCCAGTACTGGGTACCGAAATCCAAAGGATATGAGGCCAGAACATAGGCGGATATCGCGAACAGGACTACGACTAATGCTACGCCTAGTTTGGATGTCCTGCTCGCCCAGAATTCGCTTAGAGCGTCTCTTGCACTGAATCCCATTAGTATTCCACCCTCGGGTCAAGGATGACGTATAGAACCTCGAGTATCATCCTCGCTATCACGTAGATCAACGTGAAAATGAAGGTGAGAGCAATGATAAGTCCCTCATCAGCAGTCATGATGGCGTTCCAGTATAGAAGGCCCATACCGGGCCAGCCGAAGACCGTCTCAGTGAGGATGGCTCCTCCAATTGAGCCGGCCAGCCCCAAGATCACGTTTGTGAGGATCGGCGGGGCAGCCACCCTGACGATGTATCTCCTCATCACCAGGTTCTCCGGGAGTCCCTTCGCCCGGGCGACGTTGACGAAGTCCTGCTGAGCCGTGTTGAGCACCATCGTCCTTGTCATGTAGATCCATGCTCCGGACAGTGCTAAGACTAGTGTAGAAATGGGAAGGATTGCGTGCCGCAACAGGTCGAGAAACCTTGCCATGGGCTCAGTTGGAGGAGGGGAGTTGTACATCCCACCCGACGGCAGGACCCTCAGGAACACGGCGAATATCATGATGAATACGAGCCCTGTCCACCATGTCGGGATCGCGTATGAGAAGGCCGAGTAGTTGGAGAAGAACCTGTCCAGCATTGAGCCCGGTTTCGTAGCTATCTTGGTACCGATGGTGATGCCGAGGAATGCGCTTATCGCAACCGACGTTGTTAAGAGGAGGACACTCTTCGGGAGCCTCTCAGCGATGAGATCCTTGATCTGGGTGCTACCCTTAAACGTCTGAGAGGACTTCGCCTCCCCCAGGTCGAAGGTCATAACCCTCCAGATCATCTGGGGAAGCCTCATGACCCAGGGCTGGTCCAAGCCGTAAGCGGTTCTTAAAATCTGCTCGTACTCTTCGACGATCCGTGTAACTTCATCGGGATTCGCTATTGTCCCCAGCAATCCCTGCCTATAAACACGGACCTGCTCGTTGACCAATGAACCGAGCATGCGATCGGAGAATCCCGTCGCCCCAAGTATCACGTTCATGAGTAGAAGGGTTATGACAACGACCATCAACAAACTCAGGGCTTTCATCAGCAGCGATCTACCAAGTCTCATCTTTTTTACCCCGTAACCTATTTCTGATTCATCTCAAAACGACATAATATAAATAATCTTGTCTTAAGAAGAAGTTTTTTATAATGATAATTCCGGAAATCATCGTTTTCAGGTTTCATCATCAGATCGGTTATTTAATATAAAGAGTCTCGCTGATATTTGCTTGGATAAACATGAAGAATAAAACAAAGCTTGGACTTACAATAACGCTTCTAGTCATAATCTGCTCAACATCACTGTTCGTCTTCGTTTCAGCTACAGGACCAGCGACTGACACCATCGAGTATGTTCGCGTAGACAGGCCCCTCGCCCCAGACGCTCTGAGGAACGGGGATATAGACCTCTACATCTTCAACATACTGCCTGAGGCTCAGATTGAGATAGGAACTGAGGACCCAGAGATAGAGTTCTGGGAGGGTATATCCGGGATGCAATGCATCGCCCTGAACCCTGCTCCAGCCCCTGAGGGGGAGCTTAACCCCTTCTCAATAACCGAGGTCAGGTACGCGATGAACTACATCTTTGATAGGGACTTCCTCGTCTCTGAAATATACAAGGGAACTGCCGCCGCGATGTACGATTACCTCGGACCATACCACCCCGAGGTCCCGGACGTGGCTGACATCAAGCTCACTCACGGATTCGTCTACGACTTTGAGATAGCCAACGAGATGGTTGAGAACTCTATGGTCCTAGCCGGCGCCGAGAAGAGGGCTGGCAAGTGGTACTATAGGGACAACCCTGTAACCGTCAAGGCTATGATCAGAGTTGAGGACGAGCGCAGGGACATGGGTGACATGTTCGCCGCAGAGCTCGATAAGCTTGGCTTCACCATCGATTACATGCACACGACCTTCGGACCGGCTATAGACACAATCTATGGGACGGACCCAGCCGACTTCGAGTGGAGCTTCTACACGGAGGGCTGGGGCCTCGGTGCCTCCAGGTGGAACACCTGGGAGCCCGGATGCTGGGGTGGCTCGGCGGACCTCGACCCCGATATCGGGGACTGGTGTGCCAACATGCCCGGTTGGGGTGTAGCGGAATATTGGAACTATATAAGCCCTGGTAACAGGATAGAGATTCTTAACACCGATATCTACTACGGAAGGTACGATGACATAGCTGACAGGACGGAGAAGATCAGGGAGGTCACCGACCTCATGATGAAGGAGTCCGTCAGGATCTTCGGCATCAGGCAACTTGACGCCTACCCAGCCCGGAGGGATGTCATGGGCCTAACCCAGGACATGGGCCAAGGCCTCAGAGCCGCCGTCTGGACACCGAGGGAGGCATACAGACCAGGTGACGACACCCTTACCTTCGCCAACCTTTGGGTATGGACCGAGTCGACGAACTGGAACCTCTACGGAGGCTTCAACGACGTCTACAGCGTGGACATAGCCAGGTCGACGTACGACCCATTTGTGTGGAGACACCCCTTCACGGCCTCTGCCATGCCCTTCAGGGCAGACTACGAGGTCACGACGGAGGGACCCGATGGCACACTGGATGTCCCATCTGACGCATACGTCTGGGACGCCGACGGCGACGCATGGACGGCAGTAGGTGCTGGCGAGGAGGCGACAAGCAAGGTCGTCTTCGACATGTCGAAGTTCCTTGGGACTAAATGGCACCACGACGTAGAACAGTCATGGGCCGACTTCATCTACTACATGGCTAGTGGATGGGACTTTGCTGATGACGAGGCAAAATCTGCTCGTGAATCCGAGGTATCATCTGCCACCGGAGGCTTCTATGGCGTCGTCAAGGGGATCAAGATCGTTGGTGACTCACTTGAGATCTACATCGACTACTACCACTTCGACTTGAACGAGATCGCGTTCTTCT
>CAYONH010000076.1:0-6402 GCA_964405275.1 uncultured Candidatus Bathyarchaeia archaeon
GGCATGCCGAGTATCCCGAAGAACCTCTGGGCGAGGTAGAAGAGCATGAAGGGCCAGAAACCCTTCAGGGCGATGGCGAGGACGAAGCAAACGTAGGACGCGAAAAGGGTGCCCACCAGCCATCTCTTGACGCCGAACCGGGAGCAGAGCTCCCCGCCGAGGGGCGATGCGATTATTCCCATAAGCGAGCTGGCGCTCAGCATCACGCTTATCTGTAAGATGGTCCATCCCTGGGACTCCGCCAGCCAGATGGCGAGGAAGCCCGTGGTGAGCCCTCCCCCGAACCTCCTGATGGTTCCCGAGAGGAGGAAGACGATCATGTCCATGTTGAGGAGCTTCTCCACCGTCCCCTCCTCATCCCACTCCTCCTCAACGTCCCCCCGCTCAACCTCGTCAGTGGGCTTCACGAAGTACAGGGCCACGAGGCCGAGGAGGATGGGGATGACCCAGAAGTTGTAGACCTGGCGCCACTGGAACGCGAAGAACCCCATGAGGATGGTGATGGAGAGGGGCCCCATTGCTACCCCGGTGGTCCCCCCTGCGTTCCAGATCCCCAGCGCCCTGGATCGGTCCCTAGGCCGTGTGGTTTCCGAGACGTAGCTCTGGGACGGGGGGTGGTAGAGGGTGGAGGTGAGGGTCATGATGGTCGAGGCGACGATGTACATCCAGGGGTTCGCCGAGATGCTGCCAAGGTAGGCTCCAACCGCCGCCATCACGATGCTCACGGCTATCAGCCTCTTGGCCCCGAACCTGTCGGATAGGAGCCCCGTCGGCACGGTGAAGAATATTTGTATGAGGGACGGGATGGCCACGAGGAGGCCTACCTGCTGGTATGACAGGCTGAACTCGTCCCTAAGGGTCGGATAGAGGGTGGATCGCATGTTCCCGGCGGCGTGGACCAGCAGGTGCGTCACCACCATGATGATGAGGCTTCTGCTGAGCAGCCTGGTCCTATCGTTCGCGTTATCTGTCTCTATATCAGGTCACCCGATGTGGTCCATCCTACTACACGTCTCGTTATATGGATTTATTGGCTCTACTCCCTGAGACCCTTCATGCTGGGCTCCAGGTCCTCGAGGCCTAGTCTCTTGAGGGTCTCCGCTTGGGGTATGCCCCTCTCGTCCCAGCCAAGGGTCTCGAAGTAGGTCAGCCTCTTCCTCTCCACCAGCTCCCGGTCCGTCGTCCTCCCCTTCCACGGCCCGCTGGGAAGGGGCTCGTAGAACCTCGGAGGGTTGTCGTCGTCCTCGATGGGTGTCCAGGTCACGTCGGGTCCGCCCAGGAGCAGGAGGGCCTTCTGGAAGGTGACTATCCTGGGGGCGGTCACCCTGCGCCAGCTGTCAATGGTGATAGGGTACCCTGTGATCACCTTGGCGAGTCCGAATATGATGTTCTGGGGGGTCCTGGCGAAGCTGCAGATGACCTCCGAGTCGCTGAAGACGGCGCCGGAGAGCTCCCTGAATCCGTCCGATGCGGCGCTCGTGTGGTCCCCTCCCTGGACGTTGACGGCGTAGCTGATGTCGTGGGCAAGGAAGTCGTGGTCGCTCCTGGTCCCGTGGGCCCCCACCTCGATCCCCTTCACGTGGACCACGTAGGGCATGCAGTCGACCCCCTTCATCTCACCTATTTTCTTCGCCGCCCTGTAGGTCCCCTCGGCGAGGACGTCGCCGATCCCCTCGCGCCTCGCCATCATCCGTAGGAGCCTGTCGAAGGCCTCGGCGTCCCCCCACTCCAGCTTGAAACCGAGGTCCTCCTCGATGAGGATCCCCCTCTGATAGAGCTCTGCGGCGAAGGCTGCGGCGTTGCCCGCGCCGATGGCGTGGTGGCCCAGGTTGTCGACGAGGGCGCTGAGGTGGATGTTGTCGGCCGGGTCGAATATCCCGAAGTTGGTCCCCAGGTATGACTGGAGCTCGTAGTCGGGGTTGTCGGTGATATCCCCCGCCCACTTCCCGCTGGGGATGCAGCTCAGCTTCATACAGTTGCAGGTGCAGTTGAAGTCCGTCCAGTACTTCTTCACCCAGAAATGGTTCTCGAACATGGGGCCCCCGAAGCTCCGCTCGTCGTGCCACTCCTCCTGCCAGTTCCTGACGGGCTCACTGCTCAGCGTGGCGCCCGTGGACCAGCCCCCATAAGCCGTCCCTTGGCGGCGGAAGCTGTCGCGCGCTATGAGCTCCTCGTGGGCCTTCTTCCATAGGAGCTTGACGGCCTCGGGGGCCCAGACGTCGGGGAGCGGCCCCCTCCCCTTGGCGACGATGGCCTTCAGGTTCTTGGAGCCCATGACGGATCCGTATCCGCCGTAGCCACACGCGTGGCAGAGCTTGGTCATCACCCCGGCGTTCCTCACCATGTTCTCACCGGCGGGGCCGACGTAGATCATCCCCGGCTCCTTCCAGAGGCCGACGTTAGGCTTCCTCCCCGTGAGCTCCTCCGAGACCTCCCTGTTGAGCATCTTCAGCGTCTCCTCCCCAATCGTCCCCCATAGGTGATCTGCGTCCCTGATCTCACCCCCCTCCTCGGTGACGAGGATGTAGACTGGGCCACTGGCCTTGCCGGTGACAATGACGCCGTCGTAGCCCGCGGTCCTGAGTTCATGAGCGAACTCGGTGCTGGCGGTGGAGCCGACGGTGCCATTGCTGACGGGGGACTTCCCGGTGACGCAGATGCGCCCGCCTGGGTAGATGCCCGTCATGGGCCCCGTGAGGGCTAGGAAGATGTTCTCGGGTCCGAGGGGGTCGACCTTGGCCCACCTGTCACCGATCCTGTCCCAGAGGATCTTGGCGCCTAGGCCCCTGCCACCGAAGTAGGCCTCCAGTGTCCCTTCGTCGATGGAGGTGTCCTTGGTCTTCTCCTTTGTGAGGTCGACCTCGAGGTACTTTCCTGCGTAGCCTCGGGGCATCTAGATGACCTCCTCTCCTTTCTCTCCGAAGAACTTGACAGCGAGGTCCTTGGCGACCTCGATGGGGTGCCTGGAGAAGAGCTTGCGGTTCTTGTTCATCCGCTCCTCGACGAGCCTTAGGGCGTCGTACCTGGCCTCGTGGCAGACCTTGACGCACTCGGGGTCGCCGCTGCAGAGGTCGCAGATGGCGGCCTTCCCCGTCTCGGGGTGGAGGATGGGCACGCTGCCCGGGCAGGCCCCGATGCACTTCTCCTGGTCCACGAGGACGGCCGTGGTGGTCTCGTCCACGGAGAGGGCGTCAGTGGGGCAGGCCTCGACGCAGGGATAGTCGTCGCACTGGGCACAGAGGTGGGGGACCTCGACCCCGGGGAAGGGCATGAAGACCCTGACCCTTGAGGCCTCGGGCCAGAACCAGCCCTCATGGTGGAGGCTGCACGCGAGTTCGCACCTTCTGCAGCCGGTGCAGTTCTCGTAGTCTCGCACTATCCAGATTGGTTTCATGTTGACACTAGAATGGGGGTTGTTCTGGGGTTTGTTGTATAAATGGTGTTAGTCGTTCGGGGCTTGTGTGGCTGGCTTAGGATAAGGTTTTGGGGGTGTTCGTGTGAACGGTAGCATGTGATAAGCGGTTTTTTAATCGCGTCGAGTGCTTGATATGAGGGTTTTTCGTTGTGGTTTCCGTGTGAGGCCATTGTTTTTTGGATGTGTTTATTGAACCTCTTTATCGAAAAGGGGTTGTAGATTATCTTATCTGGCATATCATTATGTGTTTTTTTGTATTCTCCTATATCTGTGATGTTGATGAGTTATGTTGAAGACGGGAAGGCCCTGTGTATCATTCCCATTGGGTTATGTTGATGGGGGCGTGTTACCTTCGTTTCCTTTCTCGTTATTCATTCATGGGGAGAATGGCGTCGGGATAGGGGTTGCACTCGTGCTTTTCAACACTTTAAAGTAGAGATTGGAAACAGGTCAATAGTTGTACTCGTACAGCTTCTCCAGTTCACGGCGTGCAACTCTAAGGCCAACATATGCAGCCACCAATGTCGTCCCGAGGGTGAGAACATAGGCGATGGGGATGCTCACGTATTCCAGGATGAAGTGTAGCGCCAAAGGTGACAGCGAGGCCCCGACCGTAGCCATGCCCAGCAACATGCCTATGATTGCCCCCTCCTGCGTGACGAACCGTGTTCGACCGCTACTCGTGAATATCGCGTATCTGGCTCCAACAGCCAGCTCCACTGTGGTGACGGCCGCGAGTAGCGTGCCTCCGAGAAGGATCAGCGCTATCAGGGTCACAGCGTCCATCGAGGCGAGGAGGCTGACGAGACCTGAGAGTAGCGCGAGGACGGGCAACGCCGGTAAGAGGGCCGACGAGGCCTTGGCCTTCAGCATCTGGCCTGCGTCCATGGGTGCCGACAGAAGGTTCATGAACTCCTCTCTCTCCTGTCCGACTGCGTTGAGGGCCAGCTGGAGCTCCAGCACGAGGACGGCGAAGGCGCACTGGAAGAGGAAAGTGCTCTTGGACTCGTAGGGGGCCGAGGGATCCATCAGCACGTCTATGGGCGTCCCCATGAACCCCATCAGGAGGACCATCACAGGTATGGCGAGGATCGCCGCCATCTCCCTTCTCCTGAGCAGCGACTTCAGGTCCTTACGGATGACGGCGGCCTCCCCAGAGTCGAATCCCAGGGTCCCCAGGAACCCTCGGCTTCGAGACATCCTAACGGGTTTCATCTTCAGCGAGACGGGGGCGGGCGCCCAGTACAGTTCTCTCACCCTGACGCTCGCGATGTAGACGGCGACGAGGAGGAGCCCGCTCAAGCACGCGTAGATTGCGGCTCCGTAGGTGTTGCCGGAGGCCTGCTCCAGGACGATCATCGACGGCCAGAGGACGGGGACGAATCTTATGCCCGCAAGCCCCGACGAGAACCAGGCGACAACCCGCATCATCATGGAGAAGTTGAATATCATGGAGATTGCGACGATGATGGCGACGCTGAGCACCATCCGGAGGATTACAGCCCCCTGACCCCCCACCCCGGAGAAGGCGCCGGACACCCTGTTCAACGCTCCCCTAGCTATCTCCAGCGCCAGGGCTCCCAAGATGCACCCCAGCGCACTGACTAAGGCCCCCACTACCCAGATGCCCAGGGAACCGGCTAGAAAGGAAAGGCCAAAGGCGACCCCGATTAAAAGGGAAGCCATGGGCGATACGAAGTAGAGGGTTGTCAATACTGAACCCGCCACGAAGTCCCCTGCCTGGATGGGCAGCCAGTTCACGATGTCTGAGGATGTGGCCTCACCGGACTTGCTGAACTCGGTCATTAGGCTGTAGACCATGGACATGAACATGGTGAAAGCCGGCATAAACACGCTGAACTGGAGGGCCAGGACCTGTAGAATGAACGCGTCCATCTTGGGACCCAGTACGATGCAGGTGAACACTGCGGCTAGGACGAACGCGATGGGGGAAGCTATGAGGTTAGTGACCGGTCTACTGGCAAGCCCCTCGGGGGAGCCACCATCGTTACTCTTAGCCCTGGAGGCGGAGAGGCTGAAGATCCGTGCCAGGCGCAGCGCATTCCTCAGGTTCAACTGCTCACCCCATCAGGGCGTCAACGATCTCGGCGACGTCGTCCGCCCCAGTCAGCATCAGGAAGACCTCCTCCAGGGTGGACCCAGGCCTCCCCGCCCTCTCCCGGAGCTCAGCAGGGGAGCCCTCCCCCAGCTTCTCCCCATTGTAGAGGACTGAGATCCTGTCGCATAGAGCGTCAGCTATCTCCATGATGTGGGTGCTGAAGATGGTGGTCACCCCCTCCCCGGAGAGCCTCTGGAGTATGTCCTTCACGATCCTCGCAGACTTTGGATCGAGGCCACCCAGGGGCTCGTCCAGGATCAGGAGCCGAGGCCTGTGGAGGAGCGCACCGATGAGGGCGGTCTTCTGCTTCATCCCGTGGCTGTATCCGCTTATCATCTCGTTCTCCCTTCCGTCGAGCCCGAAGGCGTCCAGGAACTCGTAGATCCGCTCCTCCTTGACCTCGGGGTCCACACCGTAGACGTCCGCTATGAAGTCTAGGTACTCCAAGCCGGTGAGGTACTCGTAGAGCCGGGGGGTCTCAGGGACGTATCCGACAATCCTCTTCACGCCGATAGGGTCCCTCTGGGGGTCCTTGCCGTAGACGTCGATCACCCCTGCATCGGGCTTCAGGAGCCCCATCACCATCTTCATGGTCGTGGACTTGCCCGAGCCGTTGGGGCCAAGCAGCCCGTGGATGGACCCTCTCTCGATCTCCAGGTTCAGGGAACTCACCGCCCGAGTCTCCCCGAAGCTCCTGCTGACTCCCCTCAGGGATACAGCGATCTCTCTATCCACCCTAATCACCTGCGGCGCCGTAGATGAACACGTCCTCGATCCCCGCCTCGAAGAACCGGGCGATCTTGAACGCCAGCTCCAGGGAGGGGTTGTAGTTTCCCCTCTCTATCGCTATCACCGTCTGCCGCGACAC
>CAYONH010000076.1:6502-8244 GCA_964405275.1 uncultured Candidatus Bathyarchaeia archaeon
TGGCGCCGGGAAAGGGATTTGAACCCTTGCGTCCATACGGACACTAGCTTTCCAGGCCTGAGCCACCAAACGGTGTTAGCTCCCTTCCAGGCTAGGAGACCCCGGCTCAGAGATATACCCAACGTAACGCCCATTTAAACTTTCCACGCCCCACCCGAAACGAGAACACCCTTAAATTCGGACAAGACAACCCGATCAAAAAGGCAGCCAACATGGGAGAGACACGCGTCACCTTCGTCGAGCCCCCCAAGGACTTTTGGTTCCCTATGGGGGAGTACATCCCACCCCCATTCGGCATCCTCTGCTTAGCAGCATACCTCGAGCGGGAGGTCGAGGGTGTCGAGATAGAGGTCATCGACTCCCAGGCCGAGAAACTCGATTGGAACATGCTTGAGAGACGCATCAAATCCACGCATCCCGACATCGTCGCACCCGCCGGCCTATCCACGTGCAACTCGGACTACGCCCTCCGGACTGCAGCCATCGCCAAGGAGATAGACCCCGAAATACGGACGATAGTCGGGGGACAGCACTTCACGGCACTTGCAGGGGAGACCCTGACCCGGTTCCCCCAGGTGGACGCGGTGGCCCGTGGAGAGGGGGAGCGGACCCTCGTCGAGTTCGTGGGGGCACGCAGGGGAGAGGGAATGTTCTCGGAGGTAGAAGGTCTATCCTTCAGGGAGGGGGATGGGGTCCGCCACAACCCGGAGCGACCCCTCATCTGCGACCTGGACACCCTCCCCTACCCTGGGTACCATCACGTGGCGGAGCACATGAAGGGCTACTACTTTGCCCTCATGGCCGAGATGGAGGAGCCCTTCGCCATCGTCGAGGGCTCCAGGGGGTGCAGCCATAACTGCAGCTACTGCAGCCAGTGGAGGTTCTGGGCCGGGAGGCAGAGGACCAAGACCCCGAGGCGGGTCGCCGACGAGATGGAGCATCTCCATTCCGAGTACGGCAGCAGGTTCTTCTGGCTCACTGACGACGACCTTAACTTGGGGGAGTGGACCAGCGATCTCTGCGACGAGCTAATCGGGAGGGGCCTCTCCGACGAGGTCACCTGGTTCAGTCAGGCGAGGTGTGACAACATAGTCTCCCATCGTGATCTCCTCCCCAAGATGAGGAGAGCAGGGAACACGTGGATGCTCGTCGGCTTCGACACCCCCCACGCTGAGGCGCTGGACGGTTTTAGGAGGCACGGCATCGACGAGTCGTCTAGCAAGGAGGCTGTGGAACTGCTGAGGATCAACGACATTTTCAGCCAGGGCACATTCATCATAGGTGAGCGCCACGATACCAGGGAGTCCATAAGGGCGATCAGGGAGTACGCGGACCAGCTCGACCCGGACATCGCCACATTCATGGTCCTCACACCCTTCCCCGGCACCGAGGTCTACGAGACCGCCAAGGAGAATGGCTGGATCGAGAGCGACGACTGGGGTGACTTCGACATGATCCACGCAGTGATGCCCACCGAGAGCCTCACCGTCGAGGAGGTCCAGGAGGAGATATACAACAGCTACAGGTCCTTCTTCGGCTCCAGGACCCGGAGGTACAGCGCCCTCTTCTCCAGCAACCCGATAACTAAGAGGACCTACAGGTACATGGCGAAGCAGGCGATACTGGTAAACTTGAGGAGCCTGTTCCCGTAGACGTATGATCGGGGTGCGTGAAGGTGACAACCCAGAGACCCCCCATATCCCGGGCGCAGCTCATGGTCTACATGATGATCTTCGTCGTCG
>CAYONH010000077.1:0-8188 GCA_964405275.1 uncultured Candidatus Bathyarchaeia archaeon
TCAGGTATCTCCTGTAGTCGATGCCCGGGATGTGGAGACGCTTCTCAGGTAAAAGGCCGCCGGGCTTGTAGATCAGGAACGCTAGGAGTATCACCGAGAGCGCCATCTCCTCGAAGGTGATGAAGAGCCCAGCCTTCCCGGAAGACGCGATTACGCCTCCATAGAACAGGTTGAACGTCGAGATGGTCTTCAGGATACCCACGCACACGATCACGCCGACCAGGGAACCCGCGTTGTTCCCGATGCCCCCTATCGTTATCATGAGCCAGGGCCAGATGGTGTACGAGACCTGGTCGAACATCCCGTACTCCACGAACCTGTAGTACAATGCAAGCAGGACCCCCGTGACAGCCATCATCCCCGAGCTGAACGCCATGACCCCCCTCCTGATCCTCCCCACGTCTTTCCCCATGCTCATCACCGTCCACTCGTTCTCCCTGACAGCCCTAGCCAGCCTGCCGAAGGGAGAGTTCTGTATCGCCCTCACCACGAAGTAGCAGAAAAGGCCCACGAGCATGGTGGTCACGGCCACTATGAGGAAGTCCTCCCCGGGATACCACCCGAGAAAGTTGGGAATGAAGGCCCCCTGTGAGCCACCGGCTATCCAGCTCTCGTTAGCCGCTATGACATTCCCGGCTTGGGCCACGACGTATAGGAGGACCATGAGCGTGGAGGCCCTCATCTTCCCGCTTATGGATGCGAGGACCCAGCCCAGGAGGTTCCCGAAGACCAGGGCTAGGGCCAGGGAGAGCATGAAGAGGGAGAAACCCAGGAGGGGGCGATCATCCAGGAATGCCGATATCACGGAGACGTTGTAGGGGTTATCGTAGACCCAGTTGAGCCTGAAGGCCACCCCCGCCATCCCCAGGAGCCACATGCAGATCCTGGTCACAATGGAGGTGATGACGTAGGCCCCGCAGGCCACCGACAGGTTGTTGCTCATGTTGGGGATGCCCGCGTTCCCGTACTGGAAGTTGAGGGTCGTGGCGACTATGACGTAGTGGCCGAAGTAGATGGCGAAGTGCATCACCACTATCTGCCATATCGTGAGCAAGGGCGCCACCTGAATAACCGAGGAACGGCCTGATCACGATATGAAACTTGCGATGGGTGGAGTCACCTGTCGATGATATACCTCTCGGACCCTGGGGTCGTCGACTCGGAGATCCTCATTATGATCATCTTCTCGCCTATCCGGTTCCCGACGATGATGGGCTCCAAGTCCTCCACAAGCTCCTCAGCCTTGCCCAGCTTACGCAGGCTGTCGGTGTAGACGCTGAAAAGGACGTCTCCCTCCTTCACCTCGTCCCCCAGCTTCACACCCAGCTCTATACCCGCGCATTTGGTGTGGGGGGCGCCCGCGGCCCGAGCTATCTGGGCTATCGACCTGTTCTTGAGCCACAGGACCCGCCCGCCTCTCGACGCCCTCACGTCGAGCCTCTCATCGCCGACGACGAGGTCCTCGGGCCTTACCTCCGGGTCTCCCCCCTGAGCTCCTATTATCTCCCTCATCTTCGCCTCCGCCTTGCCGGAGGTAAGCATCTCCATGGCCCTAGCCTGGCCGTTCTCCTCGCCCACCATCTCCAGGAGTATGCCGGCTATGCTGGTGGCCTTGTCCACGACGTCCGGCGGCCCTGAGCCCGCCAGGGTCTTGAGGGCCTCTCTCGCCTCTAGGCTGGGGCCTATGCAGTAGCCTATGGGCTGCTCCCCCTCGGTGACGGCGCACCGTATCTTCACACCCAGGCGGTTCCCGAGCTCGATGAAGTTTATGGCCAGCTGCTGGGCCTCCGCCATGGTCTTTATCTTGGCCTCCCGCCCCGTGGGGATGTCCACGACGACGTGGGTGGAGCCCATGGCCTTCTTCTTGCTCATTATGGAGGGGAGGAGGAGGGGGTCGATGGAGAGGGGGTACTCCACCTGGATGAAGAGGTCGTCGGCTGGCGCCAGGTCCAGGGCTCCGCCCCAGACGATGCAGGCGCCTATGTCGTTGACGACCTCTATGATCTCCTCCAGCCTCAGGTTCACGGGGCAGATGGCCTCCATCCTGTCGGCGGTGCCCGCCGGGGAGGTTATGGCCCTAGAGGAGCTCTTGGGGATCGTGTACCCGGCGGCGGCGATTATTGGGACCACGATCATTGTGGTCTTGTCGCCGGGCACCCCTCCTATGCTGTGCTTGTCGCAGATGGGGGTCCTTCCGAAGTCGATGGTCTTCCCCCATTTTATCATGGACCTCGAGAGGGCCTCGATCTCCTCCATGCTGGTGCCGTGGATCTGGAGGGCCGTGACGAAGGACGAGAGCTCTATGCTGCTCAGGTGCCTCTGGACGACGTCCTCGACTATGGCGTCGATGTGCTTGGGCATCAGCTTCTCCCCCATGATCTTCGACCTGATGTGCTTGAGGGACTCAGGCCTCTCTGCGGGCTCCACGTCGATGGGGTCGCCCTCCTCCACGCCCAGGTGCTCGCCGATCTCCTTGTACATCCCGAGCACTCCCCGTGGGAACACCTCGGAGGTGTTGAGGATGGCGACAACGGTGGTCCCGTTGGAGTTCAGCATCAGCCTGTCGTTGGAGATGACCCCCAGGGTCCTGGCGTCGTCTACGCACATCACGACGATGTACTTCCCACCGGCCTCCAGGTCGAGGAGCCTGGCTCTGTAATGCATTTTGATACCTCACACTACGCCGATACTGGAATATACACGGAAAATTAAATTACTAACGGATCCTGAATCTATCATAAAGGGGTTACTCGTATGAGATATGTCGATTTCATCGACCTGGACTACCGGGCTAAGGCCTCTGACCTCGTCTGCGACTTCCACGTGGAACCTAAGGGGATCTCTATGGATGAGGCCATGGGGGGCGTCGCCGCAGAGAGCTCTATCGGAACATGGACGGAGCTCACCACCGTCAAGCCCTACGTCGACAGGCTCCACGCCACGGTCTACAAGATCAGGGGAAACGACTGCAGGATAGCGTATCCCATCGAGCTGTTCGAACCGGGGAACATGGCCAACATCCTGAGCAGCGTGGCCGGCAACGTCTTCGGCCTCGAGGCCCTGGGGAACCTGAGGCTCAACGACATGGAGTTCCCCGAGGAGATAGTGGGGAGCTTCGAGGGGCCCCGATACGGGATCGATGGTATAAGGAAGCTCCTAAGGCTGAAGGGGAGACCCCTCGTCGGGACCATCATCAAGCCCAAGCTGGGGCTCAGGACCGAGGACCACGCCAAGGTGGCCTACGACGCCTGGTCCGGGGGCTGCGACATAATCAAGGACGACGAGAACCTGAGCAGCCAGGCCTTCAACCCCTTCGAGGAGAGGCTGGTCAGCACCCTGGAGATGAGGGACCGGGCCGAGGAGGAGACCGGGGAGAGGAAGGTCTACATGGTGAACGTCACAGCGGAGACCGAGGAGATGCTCAGGCGGGCCGAGATGGTCCAGGACCAGGACGGCCGCTACATGATGGTGGACATCCTCACAGTCGGCTGGTCAGCCCTCCAGACCCTCAGGGAAAGGGGGCTCGAGCTGGTCATCCACGCCCACAGGGCGGGCCACGCCGCCTTCACGCGCTCAGCTGACCACGGCATCAACATGAGGGTGATAGCCAAGGTCGCCCGTATCCTCGGAGTGGACCAGCTCCACGTGGGGACGGCGGTGGGGAAGATGTCGGAGAACAGGGACGAGGTCCATGAAAATATTAAGGCCCTGAAGGAGCCCATGCATGGCCTGAGGAAAGTCCTCCCCGTCGCGTCGGGTGGACTCCACCCGGGCCACGTCCCGGATCTCATCGAGATTTTCGGCACGGACTTCGTCATCCAGGCGGGAGGCGGCATCCACGGTCACCCAGACGGATCTGTGGCGGGCGCCATGGCCCTGAGGCAGGCCGTGGACGCGAGGCTTGGAGGCCAGTCACTTAAAGAGTACGCGGAGGATCACAAAGAGCTCGCACGAGCACTGGAGACCTGGTCCTAGGTCTCTATACTCTCAATAATCCAGGGGTACCTTCTTCGTACGGCCTCGAGGATCGAGTGGGGCGAGATGACCCCCTCCTCGCAGACGATACCGTGGATGTACTCCCGGCGGGTCACGTCGAAGGCGGGGTTCCTGATCTTCAGGCCATCCGGGGCATCGGGCCATATCTCGTCGGGGCTCCTCTCCTCAATGACCTCGTACTCCCCGTGGATTGTCTGGGGGTCGAACTTTAGGAGGGTGGAGACGACGTAGAGGGGCACCCTGGCCTCGTCGGCGGCGAGGGCGAGCTGGCTTGTGCCGATCTTGTTGATGACGTTTCCCTCGGAGGTGATGGCGTCGGCCCCTACCAGGACGAGGTCGGCCTCCTTCAGGAAGTTCCTCATGGCGGAGTCGACTACCATCGTCGTGTCGATGCCGGCCTCAAGAAGCTCCCCCGCTGTAATCCTGCCCTGGTACTTGGGGCGGGTCTCTGTGCAGATGACCCTGAAGTCCACGCCCTTCCTCTTCGCCTCAACGAAGACCTTGGAGACTGCGGACGAGTGGCAGTGGGTGAGCACGACGGTGTCCGAGTTTATCCTCCTTGCACCTACCCTGACAAGGGTGTCCGTGGCAATCCTGAAGTCCTCGAGGAAGCCCTCCGAGACGCCGTGGACCAGCTCCCTGAGCTCCTCCTTGTCCCGCCACTCCCCGTTCCTGAGCCTCCACTCGACGTACCTTATGGCGTTCCTCATGAAGGGCTCTGTCTCCCTGGAGGCGAATAGGATCTCCTTGGCCTCCTCTATCTTTGAGAGTATGGAGCCCCTGTCCACCTCCTCGGAGAGCTGAATCTGCTCGGACAGGGCGTTCACCGCGGCGATGGCGACGTTGGTGGCGCCCTGGATCTCCAGCGCCCTTATCCTGCGGGCTGTCTCCTTGACGACGTCCATGGGGATGATTACCTCAACCAATTGTCTGTTAACGTAGTGTAAAAATGATGGTGTGTGTAGGAAGGAACAAATCGGTGGACTGTTGGCTCGGTACCCGGCATCCTTTTCATCGATGAGCGCCCCTGGGATCCCCGATATATTTGGAACCCTGGCAGTGGGAACTCGCAAAGTGGGCCATGTCCATAGGATACACGGCCTTCCTGATCCTCTTGGGATGGAGGTTCGGGACCGACGAGGAAACGGCTCCCTCGGAGTGGCAATGAGAAAAAAATAAAGAAAAAAAAGGGGTTATTTTTTCGGCTTATCCCTGATGCCGAGGTAGTAGGCGACATTGGCATGGGGATCTATCTTCGTCTTTATCTTCCCGGGTAGGGCCGCCATTATGGGGTTCACCCCCGGTCCGTGGCCTCCGGAGCTGCTGAACCCGTGCACGATTACACCGATGGTCATGGCCCCCTAGTAGCGCCCCCGCCCCCAGGCGCCGTAGTGGCCCGGGATGGCGATGACGTCGCTAAGGCGGAGGCTCTTCAGGTTTAGCTCCTCAACGACCTCCGGGCAGGTGGTCTGTATGTCATATTCCACGACTCGACCGAGGCGTCCTAGTCCACGCCGGCCCCCAGGATCCACCCCGGTATCTCTCAGGACCATTTATCGCTTTCAGGATCGTCTCCAGATAAGTTCGACAGCCAGAATAATTTAGTAAAAACTATAGAAATGAGGTATTGTTGTCTTTCAGCTGCTCTGGACAGCCTTTCTCTTCGCCATGTACTCCTCGTCGGCCTTCTTCCTCGAAATGGGCATCGCGATGTACTGCAGTGGCCTGATGGCGAGGACGTTGGATGTCTCGTCGGCGGTGAAGACCACAGCCGTGTCGGCGCCCTTGTGGGAGCCCGCGACGGAGATGACCCGCTCACCCGGCTCCAGGAAGCCCGCGTCGGTGGCCTTGGCTACGATCTCCACGTTGACCTTCACCTTCATCGAGATGAGGGTAGACGTGATGTAGCTGAGGTGTGAGTGGCCCAGCCTCTGACGCATCCTGATGGAGTTGGTGAGGACGTCCGAGCCGAGGCAGACGACGCCCCTGAGCTCCTCTATCGCCTCCTTGTTCTCCGGGAGGAACTGGTTCTTCCCGGGGACCGGGAACCCCGTCTGGTGGCCCACGACGATGAGCTTCACCCCCGAGGCATGGAACTTCTCGGCGGCCTTGACGCCGGTCTCACCGGTGTTGCTGGCGACGACGATCTTGCCGATGCCCAGCTCCTTCGCGGCCTTGAGGGAGAGGTCGAGGGTCAGGTCCGTGTGCTCGGCCCCGCCCTCCTCGAAGTAGACTATCTCGCTCTTGATCATAGAATCACCCATGTCTAAGGATGTACAAAATTTAAGTTTTGAGCAGGTAGAAGTTGAGTTCAAAACCGTATGGTGCGCTGCTTCCAGTGCCTCGGCTCTCTCCGCTTCGCCTTGATAACGATCAGGGGCTTGCTGTTCAGTCCGTTCAGGAACTTCCTGTCGTAGACGACCTCTAGGCGGAGGCCCTGGTCATCAAGGAGCTTGCGAACGAGGTTGTCCCTCGCCCAGGCTGGTATGTCGGGCGAGTAGCTGTCCTGGACCCCTCTCTGATTCTTGTGGCTCACGAATCTTCTGAGGGTTTCAACGATACTAAAGGGGACGTGTGTAGAACGGGACTACCGACAGTGCGGCCTGAACCCCCACTTTCATCAGGACTAGGGGAGCCAGTAACCCTTTTTAATGGTCGACCTTCCATAGATTCTTCGCGTGGCCGCTGTGGTGTAGTGGCAGCATACGGGACTGTGGATCCCTTGGTCGGGGTTCGATTCCCCGCAGCGGCCCTCCCACCACACTTGCTCGGGCTCAGGGCTTTTCCCTTCAATGTTGTGGCATCAGCCAGTCCAGGGGGCAGCCCTTCAGGAAGATGGTCGTGCGAATCCCTGGGCCATCGTGGATGGCGTACCTCTTGAAATCGTAGACTACCCGTATCCCTTGAGGCTCCCTCACCCGGATAGTTATGCCTTGGAGAGAGAGAGGCCCCGCCCACCCTACGAGGGCTCCACCTGTCCTGACGGGGCGTCGTGGTCGGGTATGAGGGTCTCAAGATCTCGGATAGACCTTATGGAGTACCCCGCCAAGCTCGTGATGGACCCGAAGACCCCCATTACCACGAAGAGGACCGCTATGCCGGCTCCCGGGCCCGTTCCCACTAGCCACCCGAAGACGGGGACGAGGCTCCCCCCCGACATCATGGCTGGCTCGAAGATCCAGTCGGCGAGGGGGCCCGTTATGGCCATGGAGAGGGGGGAGGCCACCCTGGCGATAAGGGACCTCGTCGCGAATACCCGGCCCTGCATCTCCGGGGGCACCTTGGACTGCCAGATGGCCTGGCTGGAGCCGTTGAGGATGGGGAGGAAGGCCATGACCAGGAAGGCAGTCGGGGCCCACAGGGTCATGTTCCTGCCGATTCCGAAGAAGCTGGTGATGAGGCTGACGATGGCCATGCCGAAGATGACTCCGTTGATCTTCTTCTTTGGACCCCCCCAGGCGCTCATGATGACTCCCCCCACTATCCCCCCTACCCCGAAGGCTGACTGGACCGCCCCCAGGATGAGGGTGTCGTCCCCAGTCCTCGCCAGGATCATGGGGGCGAAGAGGGTGAAGCTGAAGCTCAGGATGAAGTTCAGGAGCAGGAAGACGGTGAGGAGGCCCAGGAGCCCCGGCCTCTTGAAGATGTACCTGAATCCGAAGACGGAGTCCTCCCAGATGCTCCCCCTCTCGGCCTTAGCTGTCTTCTCCAGGTGGGGCTGGGGGATGTATATCACAAGCAGCGCCCCGATGGCCACGATGAAGGTGAGGATGTCGATGGCCATGATGCCTTGGAGCCCTATGACGTTGAGGAGAATGCCGGCGGAGATGGGGGCGACGATGCCGGATGCCGCCTCCGCCAGGGCGATCATGCCGCTGGCCCTCCCGTACTGCTCCTTGGGGAGCATCGTGGAGACGGTGGCCGAGTAGGCTGGGAACTGGAACGCCCCGAAGGCGCCGGAGAAGGCGCTGGCTACGTAGAGGTGCCAGATCTGGAGGTGGCCTCCCGAGTAGAGGACGAGGAGCGCGGCCGTGGCTATGCCGGCTGCCAGGTCGCTCAGGATCATGACGTGCTTCCTGTCGTACCTGTCCACGATGGCCCCGGCGAGGGGGCTCGTCAGGATCTGGGGGACGGCTGTGAAGAAGCCTACGAGGGCGAGGGTGGTTGCTGTGCCGGTGGTCTGCCAGGCCCA
>CAYONH010000078.1:0-1137 GCA_964405275.1 uncultured Candidatus Bathyarchaeia archaeon
TAACGATAATCTATCCTTTGTGTTCGACGAGATACCGTCAGATTCAGACCGGAAGAAGATCGCCGTCACGACGAGCGACGACATGACCCAATGCTACACGGAGATTGAGAAGTGGAATGCCACGAGCGAGGAGGCCTGGCTATGGGTACGCGTGCCATCGATATCAGATTCATCGAACACGGAGCTCTATCTCTACTTCGACGGCGAACACGAGGACAACTCGGATTACATCGGAGATGTTGGTGAGGCCGCCGCTATGAGTGTCTGGGATGACGACTATGTTGGCGTCTGGCATCTCTCCGAGGACCCATCGGGGGCCCCCCCTCAGATGCTGAATAGCAAGTCCGATGGTAGCCATGGGACCAGTCAAGGCTCCATGACGAGCGATGATCAGGTGAGAGGGGTGGTGGACGGCTCCCTGGAGCTAGATGGTTTCACCGACTATGTCGACTTCGGGAATGCTTCCTCTCTCGATATCACGGGGAACATCACTATTGAGGTCTGGGTTAGACCTGATGACTTTTCGGGCCCCCCAGATCTGCTGACAAAGGGGGATTATGATGAGGCGTACTCTGTATGGCTCAGAGACTCAGGTGAAGTAGGGTTCGGCATGAACAACAATCCACTGACAAGCAACACGACCCTCGTCGCAGGCACGCGATATCATGTCGTGGCTACAAGGAGCGGCATAACGCGTAAGATATTCATCAATGGCACCGAAGACATCTCGGACACGTACGATGTAGCCATTGGCACAACTTTCACCGATCTAACCCTCTCCTCGAGCGGTTATCCATTGGAGGGTATGGTGGATGAGATACGGCTCTCGAGCAGCGGCAGGAGCGATGCATGGATCAAAGCGTCCTTCGAGAGCGAGAGAGACTCCCTGATTGACTTTGAGGACGAGGAGACGGTCGAGGCTTATTATCGTGGAGGGGCGGTTACGAATCTGGGCTCATACCTGGTTCGCTGGGAGTCCTTCGTAGGCGGGGACTATGCCTACGGGCTCTGTTACCTCAATTCCACCTCTGCTTCACAAGCTCCCTACTCAGAAGGGATATGGATAGACTGGGGCGACGATGGTTCAGCTGTCACAGGGGCATATAGCGACTATACCTTCAACATAAGCGGGAGGGG
>CAYONH010000078.1:1237-7940 GCA_964405275.1 uncultured Candidatus Bathyarchaeia archaeon
TTGGGTCTCATAATAAACGTGTACGAAGTCTACACGGGCACTCTGCCCTTCTGGGGCTTAGGTATATCCATAGTGTTTTCGGCTATTCTGTCTCTTGTCCTCGGATATTTGGGGCTCTTCGGGGGGGCAGATGTCTTCGCATTCATTACCCTGGCCCTTCTCAACCCCTATCAACCCAGAGGCGTGAATCCCGCATTGGGCTTCGTATCCATAATCTATCCTCTCTCCCTCTTCTCCAACTCGGCTCTTGCCGGGGTCTCCTCTGCGATAATTCTCCTGTCGAGGAACCTCTTACTTTTCTTTGGGGGGAAGCCGCTCTTCAACAGCTATGGTACAAGCCCCCTGTGGAGGAAGATAGTTCTGATGGCCACGGGAATGAGAGTCGATATAGGGAAGGTTCGTGGTCCACCTTTCCAGTATCCCCTCGAGATGCCCTCAGAAGACGGACTCTCAGAGAGGAAGCTCATCGTGATGCCCGATATACAAGATGACGAGGGAGCAGAAAATATATTCAGAAGTCTAAAGGAGCAGGACGTGGGGGAGGTCTGGGTCTCCCAGACTCTTCCATTCCTCTTATTCATCTTTATCGGCTATATGGTAACACTGGTAATAGGTGATATCGCACTCTACGCATTGATCGGTTTGCTATCCCTTTGAGGTCTATTAGAAAGTATGTAGCGTAGAGCACTCACAAACTCTCATTAGAACTCCGGGTTGATTTGAGGCTAGACTGGAACCTATGGGTCCGGGTTACATTAGCACTGGGTGAGAGTAGAGTATGCCAGGTAAGCTCGTAGCTGAGATAGTAACGCTTCGTTCACTCCAGACACTCGTACAGCAGATCGAGGCGGATATTGCCACGTATTCTCTCCAGAAAGTGGACTACAGCGAACGTCTGGGCAACTTCCTGAGGGACGCGGAGGAGAAGTACGGAGATGAGGACTGGTTCAAGGAGTTCTCACTTGAGAATATAACCGGGGATAAGCCGAAGAAGGGCGACTCAAAAAAGAAGTCGAATAAGAAAAAGAAGAAGAAAAAGAAGAAGGGCGGTTCAGACAGCTGGGTGCCTTTCAAGAGCCTTGAGCTTACGTCCAGCGTGCAAGGAGAGGCTGAGATAATGTTCGAGACCCTTCAGGTCATCACTGAGAAGCTGGAGGCACTCGAGGAGTCGAAGGAATCTATCGATGAGCTCAGAAACGTTGGCCTCGGGAACGAAGTGGTCTACATCTGCTATGTCAAAGATGGTGTCATCAGCAAGATTGTCCTGAAATCCGTGGACACTGACGAAGTATCGAAGTTTACGTTTAACATGGGTTTCTCGAAGTCCCACATCTTAGAGGCTTAGATTTCTGGCTCTGGATGCTTTGGACATGTACTATCCGAGCTCACTCATAGAGGCTTTCAGGAATATCCTCGAGACGTTGTTTATCAGGTCCTTCTGTGAATAGACTCCTGCACTGTATCTGAAGTACTCACCCATCCTCTCTGTGTCTACACCGATACCTATCAGGATCATTCCGCCTCCCTCGTAAGTTAAGGTATTCTCCTCCAATGTTTCGATTATACCCTCGTAGCCATAGGGGTAGCCGTCCGAGATGACCAAGATCATCCTCTGCTCCTCAGCCTTGCTTTTCAAGAACTCAGCGGCGGCCTTCAGGGCATCCGGCATGTAGGTCGTACCATCGAAGGGGACGCCTCCGATCCGAGCCCGAACGCTCTTCGAGAAGGCCTCCGAGCCATCTTTTATGACGTAGAGCCTATCGCTGAAACCATATATGGCGCATGACGCGTTCTCGGTCACGAACGTGGCCACCGCGTCTGCTACGCAGATCGCCCTAGCCCTGTTCTCGCGTTCGGCTGTCCCCATGCTCCTGCTCACGTCTATGAGGACGACGAGGGCGAAGCTCTGCTTCATGAGCTCGTCTCTGAGGAAGACATCGCTCCTATCGCTCTTGCTGGCTACAACCTGGACAGCGTCGGAGAGGTCGAGGACCCCGAATTTCTTTCTGATGTCCTCGAACTCCAAGTTCGATGCCTGCATGATATTGTTGAGGAGGCGCCTCGATGAGCCCCCGACAATATCTTTAGCCCTGAGGTACTCATGGTAGTCCTCAGGTGGCATCTCTATCGATCTGAACCTAGTGTCGGAAAGGCCTTCCTTTGTCCTTGCCAGTATCTTTTCTTCTTTTTCTTTCTCAATCTTGCTGTTGCTGAAAACCTGCACTCCAGCGACGTCCTCTGACCTTACCCAGGTTGATGACATTTCACCATCTTCAGGAAGCGGCTGTCCTAGAGCCCGCATGGCATCCTTGAAGAAGGTTTCAACTTCGGTATCTTCGGGGGTCGACGTTCTTGAGTAGACACTACTTGTAGAAGCATTCTCCGTGTAGGGAAAGGCCGGGAGTTCAACGAACGGCCCTTTCTCAGTGAGCTTGTCGTATATCCATTCAGCTGTCTCCCTCAGCCTTTCAAAGCCTTTCTCTTCTTCACCAAGCGCAGACGAAATTTCTAATTTCAAATCGCGTAGCCTTTCTGCGATGTCATCGACAAGTTCAGCCTCAACTTTATCGAGCTCATCGAGAGGCTGACCCCCGAAAACATTTGCCAGTATCGCGGTCATGATCCGAGTTGATGGGAGGTATATCCTCTTCAAAGGTTTAAGCGAGGAGGCCGCCAAAGCGTTGGCGTAGGCGAGGTCAGCAAGCCGATCCGGTTGCTCAGCCTCGATCTTGGCCGTAGCGTAGACATCCTTGATAAGCGTCTCGACGAACTCTGCTGGGATGGATTGTGTCTCAAGGAGTCTAGGTATCTCCGTCACAGTGTGAGCGGTGATGTGGGTCACCGTAGCTCTGAAAAGCCTTGAGGTTCTTCTCTTGCCGTCATCATTTTTCGGGAATGTGTATCCGAGGAACTTGATGGACTCCTCGGTGATTCTAGGTTCAGGCAACCTGAGTTTAGGTAGATCTCCTTCATAATCTAGAGTCGGATAAGTCAGGGTTCTGTCTATGATAATTTTTATCCTAAAATTGTCTTTCAGTAGGGAGTGTTTCTCAGCGTAGTCCCTGAACCCCATGACCCATCAACCCAGGCTTCTATTCGAACACGTTCTCGATGATCCTTCTCACTTCTTCCTGGACCTCGTGGTTGTCGCTGGTCAACGCGATCAGGGTCTCCTCGGCAGCCTTAATCGGCTCGACGCCATCGTTGCAGAGGACCGCCCAGTTGATGAGGTCTCCAGGGCTTGGACCATAGGGGAGATCGCCTTCCTGGTACTGCTTTCGCATCTCCGCACCCACTCTGAGGATACTGTAGGCGATCTCTTCGCTTGCGCCGGAACGCTTCACGATGAGGTCCTTCTCTCTGTCAGAGAGGTTCTCACCGATGCTCTGATACGTGAAGTTGAGCCAGACCGACATCCTCCTCCTGAAGGCTGCGTTCAGCTTCTTTGTTCCCGAGAACTCAGCCGAGAAGGGGTTCATGGCGAGGACGCAGTATCCGAACTTGTGGCGGGGCACGATCTCGTTGTCCTTCTCCGTGATGACGAGGTGGCCACGGGTGTCCAGGATCGGGTTGAGCCTCGTTGCGACGTCCTGCTTCATCATGTTGGCCTCGTCGAGGTAGAGGATGCCCCCATGCCTGAGCCAAAGGGTTACCTGACCGTCGATCCAGTTCTCCTTGCCTAGACCGACGAAGCGCCCGATTAGGTCGTAGCTGCTCGTCTGCAGTCCACAGTTGACCTCCCAGACCGGGAGTCCCGTGAGCTCCGCTACGAGGTAGATGATGTGTGTCTTCCCCGTCCCGCTGGGCCCGATGAGGGCACACTGCTTGAAGTGGTACATGGCTCTGACGATGCGTTCGACGTACTGCTGGCCGTCGTCGATGTACTCAGGCACTCCGCTGGGAAGCATGTTCGCGATGTCATCGAAGTAGTAGCCCGGATGCAGGTCGTACTTCTGTATCTCGTACTTGTAGTACAGTGGAGAGGTCGTTATCACCCTCTGCTTGGAGAGGTGGACGGTGATCTTACCGTTCCTCCCCTTGGTGGACATGACCTCCTGGACCTTACTGATGCCATGCTCCCTTTTGCCCTGACGGCCGTACCCAAGAGCCTTCTGTTCAGCCATAACCTTTAGCTCGCCTCAAATCTAATGCCCCTTCGACGTCTCCCCGTAAACTTAGCCCTTATCGGCAAAAACTCAATATATAGATTCTTCAGCATCGTTCCAGTCGTTTTCTCCCTTTTTATGATACCGCGTAGCCGAATCTATTTGTGATACATACTAGAATCCAGAGAGAGGCCTCTATTTCATCCATGAGTGTTACCTGAAAAAGGTGGGAAACCCGTGATGTGGGTTAATAATACATACAAAACATTATCGATTCACCCGTCTCAGAATAGTTTCCGGGAGAGAGTGGAAACTAGATGTCTCAGGTGCCACCTGAAGAGGAAGCAGCTCAGCCTCAAGAGGTCTCACCAGAAGAAGAGGCCGAGGTATCCGGTGAGGTATCTGAACCTGCTCCAGATGATGAAATAACTGCTGTCACACCTGAGGGTCAAGATCTGGAGGATGTTCCCGATGACTCCGAGGGCACTCCTGAAGAGGATGTGATAGAAGAAAGTGTCCCAGATACATCTATCTCCGAAGAGGCTCCAAAGCCGAAGGTTTCCCTTCCGTCTCCCGAGGATGTTATAGCCACTCTCAAGAAGCTGAGGGGGGACGTGGGTCAGATATATGAGATCAGCTCGGAGGAGGAAAACATCGTCGTCGCCTTCTCTCTGGCCTTCCTGAAGCTCATGGAATCTCTGACGAGGAGCCTGCCCGTCGATGTGGAGATCCTGCAGGGGCAGCTGAGGAACGCTGAGAGGGCCAACATCCTGCCCAAGGGGGAGCTCGTGGTCCTCTTCAGGGATAGTCGAATGGAGTCGATGGACCTCACAAAACCTGAGAATAGGGATCTGCTCGTCGACGTCGTGAGTGACGTGCTGCCCAAGTTCAACGACCTGATAGGTGAGCGGAGGGGGAGGATCGAGAAGAGGATCTCATTCCTTGCAGACGTTACAAAGGAATTGCAGAGCATC
Source organism: uncultured Candidatus Bathyarchaeia archaeon (assembly GCA_964405275.1). Taxonomy (GTDB): domain Archaea; phylum Thermoproteota; class Bathyarchaeia; order TCS64; family TCS64; genus BS750m-G28. Next base: position 6,318 of record CAYONH010000078.1, read on the forward strand.
GCGGACTCGGTTACGGCTGTGAGTTAATCCGTTGTTGGAATGATTGTCATGTCTCTCAATATGGTTTCCGGATGTCTCGGGCGTCTACATACATATCCACAATACCCTCTCGAAGCCTATTCCATTCAATTCCAGGGGGCACTCCTGTAGGGATAATGGATAATGGGGGTCAATAGCCATCGAATCTAACGCTGAAGCATCGCCCGCTATAATCAAGCTCGATAAAATAGAGGGCACGAAGATCGACACATCCGTTAATCCGAGTGAGGTCAACTTTGACGTCGAGGTCAAAATGGACGAAGAGAACAGGACTAACGATGAACTGACCCTAAGCTTCCTCCTGATGATTAGCACGAAGCCGAGCCTAGTCAAATACGAGGTAGGCGGTAAGGCAGTGATATCCGGAGGCAGGAAGGCCTTCGACGCAGCCCTGGAGGTGGACGAGTCCACCCAAGTTCCCAAGATACTCCATACGATCTATCAGAGGGCATTCATGTCCCTGTTCCTAGCGTCATCCGTCATTGAGGCTCCATACCCCCCTCCGGATCTGATCCACTACCCCGGAGGTAAACACGAGCTCAGCCCAGAAGATCAGGCAGCCGTCGATGCGGCTCAGGCAGAGCAGCAGGTAGCACAATAATAAAAAAGGGGGAATCAGGCCTTTTTGAAGGCCTCTTCCATTATGGCTAAGCCCTTCTCCAGTAGCTCGTCCTCTATCGTGAGGGGCGGGTGTAGCCGTATGCAGTTGCCGTATAGACCTGCCTTCAGGGTCAGCAGTCCTGCTCCCAGGCATGTCTTCATGACCTTCGATGCGGCCTCCGGGTTGGGCTCCTTCGTCTTCCTGTCCTTGACCAGCTCCATGGCGAGCATCGGCCCCTTTCCCCGCACATCTCCGATGACCTCGTATCTGTCGTAGAACTCGTCGAGGCGCTTCTGAAGCTTCTTGCCCAGGGCTGCGGCCTGCTCGACGACCTTCTCCCGCTCGATGAGCTCCAGGACCTTGAGGGCCGTGGCGCAGGCTATGGGGTTGCCTCCATATGTCCCGCCGAGGCTTCCTGGGTAGACGTCCTTCATGAGCTCGTCCCTGGCGACGACGGCGCTCAAGGGAAGACCTGATGCAATGGCCTTGGCCATGGTCATCAGGTCGGGCTCCACTCCGTAGTGCTCGATGGCCCACATCTTGCCAGTGCGGGCGAAGCCCGTCTGGATCTCGTCGATGATTAGCTTGATGTCATGTGCATCGCAGATCTTCTTGATCTCCTTGAAGTAATCGTCAGGCGGGGCTATGAATCCACCCTCCCCCTGGATGGGCTCGGAGATGATGGCGCCGACCTGGTCTGGTGGTATCTGTGTCTTCAGTACAGACTTCTCGATGTGGTGGACGCAGTGTAGGCTGCAGCCCGGGTACTCCAGGTGGAATGGGCATCGGTAGCAGTAGGCGAAGGGCGTGAAGTGTACCCCTGGGACGAAGGGTCCGAAGCCGACCTTGTAGGGGTCCCACTTCCCCGTGAGGGTAAGGGCCATGTACGAACGCCCGTGGAAGCTGTTCTCGAAGCTGATGATCCCAGGTCGACCCGTATGCTGGCGCACGATCTTTACAGCGTTCTCTACGGCCTCCGAGCC
>CAYONH010000079.1:0-7891 GCA_964405275.1 uncultured Candidatus Bathyarchaeia archaeon
TGCCCCATGTGCTACGCCGCGATACACTGGGCGAGGATACCCGTACTGGTCTTCTCGGCCACGTGCCTAGACGCGTCAGGGGAGGGAGTCGGCTTCTCCGACGCCGAGATATACGACGATATCAGGAAAGATCATAAGGACAGAAGCATTCGAGTGTACCAGGCAGTGTGTAATAGGACTCTAGATGCGTTTATGAGCTGGAAAAAGGCCGAAAACAGAAAGTACTAGCCCTTTATTTATCCTCGTTCGCTCTATCGGACTTGAAGCTAGACGCCGGGACCAAGGGTGTCGTCTCTCCTACGAATAGTCGACCATTGGATCAGGATTCCTCTGATGAGGGTACCCGTCTTGTCCACGCCGTATCTAGAGCCAACTGACTTCAAGTTGATGCTCCAGACGCCACTGCCACTCCGGTTTAATGAGAGGACGTTATTGGTTCTCTCACACCCAATACTCATTTGTCCTTCGATGTAGCTAAATTCAAGTGTTCGAGGTTCGCCCTTCTCCCCGCGTCTCATCTCTTTAACCCGGATGTACTGATTCATCTCTGGATTCCCGTATCTGCTTAAGCGGTTCAAGAGGAAGTCGATGAAGGCGTCCAAAGACTCCTCCTCAACCAGAAGGGGCAGGGGTATCTCCCACTCGTTGCCTTTGGATTTCCACTTTCCTCCTGAGAACCATTTCTTACTCTTTGAAGGGGTCAACTCCGTTGATCTCCTTTGAGCGATCAACGCACCGAACACCACTGACGAGACCGAGATACCGAGAGCTGCGACACACCAGCCGATGGAGACTTTCTGGGCTACGACGGGTGCGAAGGAGAACTGTGCCATGAGCGGGTACCATCCCAGGCCTAGCAGGTAGCCAAGGCCTCCGCCTATCACGCCTATGATGGTGGCCTCTGCGATGAAGATGCCTGAGATGTGCCCCGGGTTCAGCCCGATGCTGGATAGTATGTTTATCTCCTTGCGGCGCTCGTACATGGAGTTCAGCATCGTCACGACGACGTTCAACATGGCTATGGTCCATGGCACTAGGATTGGGAGTCCCTTGCCGCCTATCTGGCTGCCCATGAACGCGGCGTGGGCTACGCCCCCACTCGCCGCCCAGAACCTGTACTCCCGAGAGAGAGCCATGCTCTTCACCAGCACGTCTGTGTCTGCCCCAGGTTCCAGTTCCATGTCTATCCTGGAGACGTACACCTTGCCTATTCCTTGAGCCGTTTCCAAGTTCGCTATGACGACCTCTTTCGGATCGCAGGTCCACACCTCCACTATAGGGATTTCGTCACCGGGGTTGACGATGACCTGATATTTTGGGAGGATGGACTCGCCATCCGTATCGATCACCTTTAGGATGCTATCGTCGAAGAAGCCCACAACCTTGAGGGGCACGCCCTTGATTGTGACGGTGTCTTCGATCTCCACTCCGCTAACCCTAGACGCGTAGCGATGCAGCAGGCACTCACCATCTGCTTTAATCGGCTCCCCTTCTACGATGCAGTCATTTATGTTAGCGATTAGGGGCTCTCCCTCAATCTGTAATCCTAGTATGCCGAAGATCGATGTTTCCCCTATCCTCCCGTAGGGTCTCACGGCAGGATAGTTCTCCGCCTTGAGGGCGACGTTTACTACGCTCTCGCAGCTCTTGGCCCATTCAACCACATATGATATGATCGGGTAGAACCAGCCCTTCTCGAACTCCCCGTTGGGGTCATACTCGGGCATCCTCATCATGATACCCCCTACACTCGGCTCGTCGGTGCCCGACCTATAGTAGACGAGGCCATAGCTCGTCGATAGGGAGGTCAATGCAACAAAGCTCATTGTTAGAACGAGGATGGAGGACAGCGTGAATGCAAGGCGGAGTCTCCGCCTTCTGAGGCTTCTCTTCGCCATCGAGAGGATGGGGATGATGGTCTCCCCTGTTGTGAACCCCCTGTCCGTTGACCATTTAGTGAAACGGGGGGACAGAGCTACTATCGCTAGTACGATTAGAATGGTTACCGTGCTAGAGATGGCGAATGGGACGTCCTCGATGGAGGCACTTCCCGGATACACCCGATACACATAGATGATGAGGGGAAAGTAGAGAGAGACGGTCAGGAGAATTCGGGTCCAGCTTCGTTCTGTAAGCAATGAGGCAAGCACGATCGACGTGAGCGCGATGAACCCCACTAACAATCTCATGGAGGTGGCTGCCTCGACGACGATCGAGGCCAGTCTCCCCTTAACCCCTGTGAGCTTGAGGTAGGCCTGGCGGAGTGCGATGTATGCCTCCTCATACGCGGCGCCCGCCAACTTGACGGATGCCGACTCGAGGAGCTCGTTCACGTTTTTTATCTCGTGTCTCTCTGATGCGGTGTAGAAGCCCAAGGCCTCAAGCTGGGTGATGTTCGTCTCCACCGTCTCCCTCATGGGAACCAACCGTTCCAGGTCATCTGAGATGCTATACTTGCGGATATCTATGGATGCAACTTCCCCCGCTCCAAGTTGGAAGCCGTCGCCCTCAACCATAGTGAACTTACTGAAAGAGACCACCCGCAGCCGAGAGTATCCCCACCCGTACCCCCTGCGCCTCGAACTGCTGGACCTCTCATATTGATAGGCGGAGGAGACCCTTATCGCGAGTGGCCTGTCAATGGGGACGATTAATGTCGAGGAGTCGAGCCCCAGAAAGTAGCTCTGGACGTTCATCCCCGTGCCGTAGATCAAACTAAAGGCCCCATAGGAGAGAACGTGGCCATCTTCGGGGTCGACGACCTCGAACGCCTTCGTCAGAATATTGCTCGTAGACTCCATCGGCCTCAACTGGCCAACTACGAGGATTGTGGCGGCTGGCTGCAAGACGATTTCGAGAAGCTCTTCCACGTCGGAGTCGGTTGTGATCCCAAGTGCATAGGGCATATACTCGAAGCCGTCCGAGGAAGGATCATCGTAGAACGCGTATAGGGTGCAGGTCGACTCAGTCGTTTGGACGCCTATCTGGAATTGCCCCTCATCGTCCGTGATCGTCTCCGCCTCTAGATTGTATCCCCATAAGAGGATCTTCGCACCGGGTAGCGGAGCCCCATCGGGTCCGTTAACAACCCCTTCGACCTGAACAGAAGCAGAGCCGCTGACAATCATCAGATCCGAGCTAACGAGAATAAGGAGAACCAGCATAAGGAATGCTGACCGTTTTCGAATCAAATCAGGCAGTCCCTGATATGAGATTTAATCTTAGATATATAATGCACGCATTCTTAACGAGCGTGTGCAACTGGTGCGGGGGGTGGGGAACCCACACAGATTTACCTGTAAAAAACAAGTCAAGTCCCACTTTTTTTTATAAACTTTCTTGATTAATGAGTCCGGTGAGATTTGCTTACCCTTAAGTTCAAAAATTATGGTTTTTTTGTATACGAAGTTGATACGTGAAGCCCACTAAGAGCGCATCCCTATCTTCGCGCGCGCATAAGTTTTCACGGAGGGGCTGAAGGAGAAGGGATAAATACGCCTTCACATAGGCACGCCATAATTTATAACGGAGATGAGGTCAACTAATCTGATTCACGGATGTCTCAGGAAGACAGAAGAGCGGAACTTCTCTTCGAACTGACCAATCTGAGGGAGAGGCTGGACAAGCTGAAGAAGGAGAAAGAGGATCTGAATGCGCTCATAGAGCAGATCGCTCTCGAGAATGAGGACCTGAAGAGGGAGGTCAGGGAGAGGCTCGAGCAGACCCAGGAGCTCAGGGGGCTCCTGTGACATTCACGGGGTGAATTGGACGTTGGACGATAACAAGACGGTCTCCGAGCTGGAGGAGGAGGTCTCAAGGCTCAGGTCAGAGTTGGAGGAGTTGGAGAAGGAGAGCGAGCTTCTGAATTTCGACCTAGAAGAGGTGAAGCAGTTGAACAAATCTCTATCCCTGGAGATAGATCGCCTATATCAGAACATAGGTTACCTGTCTGAACGCGAACCCTGATGCTGCGCGCGCAGAAAAATTCTACCTACCAATCTCATAAAACCTCATCAATCGCGCGCGACCAGTAACTATTATTTGTGGTGATCTAAAGTTTTGTTTTACACTCAAGGGCTGATCTACCCGAGGCTCTATCCCCGAGAAGTGGTACATAAACCAACATGAAAGTGGACTTGGGGATTGGTGGGCCCGGTGAGATTTGAACTCACGATCTTTCGATTATCAGTCGAACGCTTTAACCAATCTAAGCCACGGGCCCGCTGCAAAACTCTGATACAGCAACCCCGTTAAATATTTAACTCCTCGACGCGCGCCCCAACCCCCATCAAGTCAAATACTGCAATAAACACAGATAGTTGGGTCTTGGAAATTGGAACCCTTCAAGCTCCACTTGCTGGGCACGGGAGGAGGCCGGTTCACGATGATTACCCAGCTCAGGCGGACGGCTGGCATCAGGATGGTCCATGGAGGCACGGACGTCCACCTTGACCCTGGACCGGGAGCCCTCGTCTACTCCAACTGGGCGCGGCTCAGCCCCCAGAAGCTCGACGCGATAGCCGTGACCCACTGCCACCCTGACCACTACACCGACGCCGAGGTCCTCGTCGAGGCGATGACCCACGGCACCCAGGACAAGAGGGGGGTGCTGGCAGCCTCGAGGAGCGTGCTCCAGGGGGGCGACGACTTCGACCCCAGCGTCTCCAGATACCACCAGGACCTCGTCAAGGAGGTGCAGGTACTTGACAGCGGGAGCGCCTTCGAGGTCGACGACCTACGCTTCCAGGCTACGGAGGCCCGACACAGCGACGCCGACACCGTGGGCCTCAGGGTGGATGCCCCGGAGGTGGGCTCAATCGGATACACATCTGACACAGCCCCCTATGACGGCCTGGGGGAGGTCTATCGGGGATGCAGGCTCCTGATCCTCTGCGTCCTGAGGCCGAGGGGTAAGCCCCTGAAGTACCACCTCTGCACAGATGACGCACTGAGGATACTGGAGGAGGTCAAGCCAAGCTGCGGCGTCCTGACCCACTTCGGCATGAGCATGCTCAACGCTGGTCCCGAGGAGGAGGCCGCCTACCTAGAGGGTGAGACGGGTGTGCCCACGGTCTCGGCGAGGGATGGCATGCAGATCATCTTGGGCGATGGGATCGAGGTCAGGGGATCCCGGAAGAAGGATGAGCCCCGTCTCATCGAGGCTTAGCGTATCCGGCTATCATAAAGTTTTTATGAACGCCCCTCAAGTCGTATCCAGTACTATCTGAGGAGAGGTATATGGGGTATAGCTTTGTTGCCCCCCAAGCGGGGGAGCCGTGAAGGAAGCCGCATCGAGTTATTGTATAGTCTGCCTCAGAGGACGACGGACAACATTATAAGAGGGGAGTCCACCGATCCCCCCATTCAATCGTCCACGTTTGAGTACTCGGGACAGGTGAACATGAAATGAAACAACTGCCGCGCAAGATCGACTTCATAGAGATAGAGAAGAAGTGGGAGAGGCTCTGGGAGGAGAACGGGACATACGCCTACAACTGGGGCGACGACGGTCGACCCAGGTATTCGGTAGACACGCCGCCCCCTTACCCGAGCGGGAACTTCCACATGGGGAACGTCCTGAACTGGACCTACTTCGACATGAGGGCCCGCTACAAGAGGATGAGGGGCTACAACGTCCACTTCCCCCAGGGATGGGACTGCCACGGTCTGCCCACGGAGGTCGCCGTCGAGAAGGCGCACAAGATCAGGCGCAGCGACCTGCCGCCGGACGAGTTCAGGAAGCTCTGCGAGGAGTGGATTGAGCAGTACATCGCCATCATGAAGGAGGCCATCATCCGACTGGGCTGCGGCATAGACTGGAGCCTCGAGTATCGCACCATGGAGCCCGACTACATGCGGAAGGTGCAGCTCAGCTTCCTCATGCTCTACGACAAGGACATGATCTACAAGGGCGAGCACCCTATCAATTGGTGCCCCAGGTGCGAGACCGCCATCGCCGACGCCGAGGTGGAGCGGGAAAAAAGGACCGGCAAGATCTACACGATAGCCTTCGGCCTGAACGACGGGGAGCTCCTCATAGCAACCACAAGACCTGAGTATATCCCCGCATGCGTCGCCATCGGCGTGAATCCCGACGACGAAAGATACAACAACCTGATTGGAGGAGAGGCGATCCTGCCTCTCACGGAGCGTAAGGTGCCAATAATCGCCGATGACGCCGTAGACCCCGAGTTCGGCACCGGCACCATGATGATCTGCACGTATGGGGATAAGGCGGATGTACTGGCTGTCGCCAGGTACAAGCTGCCTATGATCAAGCTCATCGACGAGAAAGGAAGGATGACTGAGACCGCTGGAAGATATGTGGGCATGGGCATCGAGGAGGCGAGGAAAGCCATCCTAAAGAATCTTGATGATGCAGGTCTCCTGAGAAAGACTGAGAACCTGGAACAGGAGATCGGCGTCTGCTGGAGGTGTAACACCCCCATCGAAGTAGTAGCGACGGATCAGTGGTTCATGAGGACTATGAGCCTCACCGAGGACATCGTGAAGAAGACGTTTGAGATAGACTGGTTCCCCGACTGGATGAAACATAGACTCGTCGACTGGGCCAGCGGTCTCGACTGGGACTGGGTGCTCAGTAGGCAGAGAGTGTTCGCAACCCCCATCCCCGCCTGGTATTGTACAATGTGCGGGGAGATACTCCTAGCAAAACCGGAGGAGCTGCCGGTGGACCCGAAGGTTCAGACCATCAACGACACATGCAAGTGTGGGGGAACGGACTGGAGACCGGAGACTGATGTCCTCGACACATGGTTTGACTCATCACTGACATGCGCCATCCATGCCGGGTGGCCTGACAGAGAGGATTGGAGGAACCTGTTCCCGGCCTCGATACACTCCTCCGGTCATGACATCATCAGAACCTGGGCATACTACCTCATGGCGAGACATCTAGCCCTCTTCGGCGAGACCGCGTACAACTCCGTCCTCATCAACGGCATGGTACTCGGCAATGACGGCAGGATGATGAGCAAGTCCAAGGGCAACTTCGTGGCCACCCCCGAAGTGTTCGAGAAGTACGGCTCCGATGCATCCCGCCTCTGGGCTGCGACTGGGGGGAGCACCGGCACGGATATCCCATTCAGATGGGAGGATGTGGAGTACGGCTGGAGGTTCATGAGGAAGCTCTGGAACGCCTGCAGGTTCGCGAGCATGAGGCTCGAGGACTACGACCCATCGACGAAGGTTGAACCCGGGCTCCTGGACAGGTGGATACTGAGCAAGCTGGAGGGCGTGGTGAAGGAGGCGACAGCGGAGTATGAGCCCTGCAGGTTCATGAACGCAGTGGAGGCGGCCCGGAACTTCATCTGGCACGTCTTCTGCGACCACTACCTCGAGGCTGCGAAGCACAGGCTCTACTCGGAGGGGGATGAGAAGGCCTCGGCCCAGCAGACGCTGTACTATGCGGTGCGGAGGATGCTCCAGCTCCTCGCCCCGGCGATTCCCCACCTCACCGAGGAGGTCTACAGCTTCATGTACGCCGACGGTGGATCCGACAGCATCCACCTGAGCCTGTGGCCCGAGGCGGATGAGTCCCTCATCGACGAGGAGGCGGAGAGGCGGGGGGACCTGATCATAGCGGTGATCAGGGACGTAAGGAAGGAGAAGAACAGGCTGGGGATTCCCCTCAACAAGCCCTTGGACGAGCTGAGGATCTACGCAGGTAGCTCGGAGGAGGCGGAGATGGTCTCCATGGGCATCGAGGACATCTCGGCGACCCTCAAGGCTGAGGACGTGGAGGTCCTAGAGGGGGAAGGCGGGGAGTGCGAGGTGGAAGGATATCCCGCTATGAGGTTCTCCATCTCTAGCGGAACTGACGGTACTTGAGGACCGCCGCGAGGCCCCCGAAGGACTTGGACAGCATGAC
>CAYONH010000080.1:0-7888 GCA_964405275.1 uncultured Candidatus Bathyarchaeia archaeon
CAGATGTACGTTCATATATGAGATGCCCGCATATGCTGTTTAATCATCGATTATACAAAGTACGGGTGATGGATGCTGGACCTCTGGAGCTGGATGAGCACACTCGTCACGAACTATGGGTACGTGGGGGCCTTCCTCATCTCCCTGTTCGGCAACTTCACAATCTTCTTCCCCGTCCCCTTCGCGATCACCATCTACGCCTTCGGGGCGACGCTGAACCCAATAATCCTCGGCGTAGTCTGCGGCCTCGGCTCAACCATAGGCGAGTTCTCGGCCTACCTCGTCGGCATGGGGGGCCGTAAGGTCCTTGAGGAGCGTTTTGGTGACCGGCTCGAGAACGTCAAGCGCCTCATACAGAAGCACGGGATGGCAGTGGTCTTCATCTTCGCCCTGCTGCCCCTCCCCGACGACCTCCTCCTCATCCCCCTTGGGATGCTCAGGTACGACATCCGGAAGGTGATGATAGCTGCCTTCTTCGGCAAGGTGGGTATGTGCCTCACCATCGCCTTCGCCGGGAGATTCAGCTTCGTCTTTGTCAAGGAGATATTCGAGTCCAGCGGCATCCTGGGGGGCGTCCTCTCTGTGGCCCTCCTCGCCGTAATCGTTGTTGGGATGCTGGTCATCGACTGGAGCAAGTTCGTCAACCTGGACGACATAGAAGAGGAGTAGTCAGCGGCAGTTGGTTATGAGGAGGTCGCTTCCGGAGCTCCGGCTGGAGACCTTGCTGCTTATCATCCGCCTCGTCCTGAAGGACCTCACCTCGAAGTCCTTCCCGTCGAAGATCTCCCTGATCTCGGGGGTGTCGGAGTTGCTGAGGACGAACCAGACGCCCCTCCCGTCGAGCTCCACGCAGAGGTCCCTGAGGCGCTCATGGCTCTCCAGGCCGAAGCCCTCCACGGAGTAGTCCGTGAAGTTCGCAGTCTCGCTGGCGGGGTTGTAGGGAGGGTCCATGTAGCAGAGGTCCCCCTCCTCGGCCACGTCAAGTATGTAGCCGAAGTCCTCGCAGCGTATCCCCACGTTCCCCAGGGCCTCGCTGGTGGCGAGAACACGTTTCCTGGGAACTATCGTGGGGTTCTTGTACGTCCCGAAGGGGACGTTGAACTCCCCCTTGGAGTTCACCCTGTACAACCCGTTGTAGGCCGTCCTGTTCAGGTAGAGGAAGAGGGCCGCGTCCTCGACATCGGACAGACCCGGGGAGTTGAACCTCTCCCTGCGCTCGTAGTACTCCGCCTCATCGTAAATGAACCGTGACGCCTCCTCAATGAGCTCCCTGGGGCTGTCCCTGACGACCCTGTAGAAGTTGATGAGCCGGGGGTTGATGTCGTTGATGGTCCCTCCCCCCGGCGTGATGTGGAAGAAGACAGCGCCGCCCCCGAAGAAGAGCTCGTGGTAGTCGCCGTAATCCTCCGGGAAGAGCGAGACTATCCTCTCGACCTGGGTACGCTTCCCGCCGGCCCACTTGAGGAGGGGTCTCAACTCTTGCTCCTGAGAAAAGGGGATGGAGCCCCTCTTTAAGTCTAGAGGGCGGTGAAGCCCTCGACAGTGTTCGCGTCCAGCCTCTTCAGCAGCTCTATGACGAGGAGAATGGCATTCTCTACGTCCTCAAGGCTGAGGAGTCCCACGTGGCTGTGGATGTGCCTCGTGGGCACCGAGATGACCACGGAGGGACAGCCAGCCCGGCTCACGTGGATCCTCCCGGCGTCGGTGCCTCCCCCGGAGACCTGGCTGAGCTGGAGGGGTATCTCGGCCTCCTTAGCCACATTGATGACGAACTCCTTCAGAGGCTGATTGGGGATCATGCTCCTGTCGTAGGTGAGAAGGCTCGGCCCCTCACCCATCTTCGTGGGGGCCTCCTGGGGCTTGATCCCCGGGACGTCTCCGGCGATGTCCACCTCCAGGACTATCGCCACATCCGGGTCGACGACGTGGCTGATGGTTGTGGCACCCCTGAGCCCCACCTCCTCCTGGACCGTGGCCGCGCCGTAGACGGTGTTGGGGTGGTCGATCTTCCCCTCCTTGATACGCCTGATGGCCTCCATGAAGATGAACGCCCCGATCCTGTCGTCGAAGGCCTTCCCCATGGCCACCTTCCCATCCCGGATTAAGGAGAAGGGGCTCCACGGGACCACCGGGTCCCCCATCTTCACCCCCAGCTCCTCGACCTCCTCCTTGCTTGAGCAGCCCACGTCGATGAACATCTGCTTCTTGGTCACCACCTTGTTCCTCTCGTCCTGGGGCAGGATGTGGGGGGGCTTCGCGGCGATGACGCCGGGGACGAGCCCCTTGTTGGTGCGTATCGTCACCCGCTGACCGAGGAGGACCTGGTCCCACCAGCCCCCCAAGGGATTGAATGTGAGGTAGCCCTCCTTGGTGACTGTCGATATTATGAAGCCGACCTCGTCGGTGTGGCCAGCGAGGAGCACCCTGGGGCCTTCGGAGCCTCCCCTGGCGACGAAGGTGACGGTGCCCAGCTTGTCCACCACTACCTCGTCTGAGTAGGGCTCCATGTAAGCCTTCGCGATGCCGTTGACCTCCCGTTCGAACCCGGAGGGCCCGAAGGCCTCCATCATCTCCTTCATCAGGTCAAGAGATTTCTTGTCCAACATAACGTTCGCAAAAGGGAGGACTTCAAGGAATTTAGGGGTTGCCCTCCCCGATCACCTTCCGGGCCGCCGTGATGTACCCCGAGTGGCCCAGCATCTGGGTCTGCGGTCGGGTCCTGTTCTCGGCGACTGTGATCCTCCTGAGCAGGAGCTCGATGGTCTCCACCTCGATGAAGGGACGCTCCTTCAATGTGGCGACGGTCTTCATCACCTGCTCGATGGTGGGGCTGAAGGAAACGAAGACACCGCTCCCGGCCAACGCCTCGTAGGCGTGGGGGACGACTAGCCAGGGGGTGGCCAGGTCCAATATGACGGCGTCGACATCCGCCTCCTCAATCCCGACGGTGATGTCCCCCTCCTTCAGCTCCACGTGCTCCATGAGCCCTGCCCGCTCGATATTCCCGGCCGCCACGCCCTGGAACTTGGGGTTGATGTCGTAGCTGTAGATCCTGCCCCCTGGCCTCACGGCCTCGGCGAGGGCCATGGTGAGTGCTCCGCTCCCCGTACCCGCCTCGACGACCCGGCTCCCGGCCCCGACGCCGACGTGGAGGAGGATGTGGCCGATGTCCTTGGGGTAGAGCACCTGGGTGCGGCGGTCCGTCTTCAGTATCCTGTCCCTGACGAGGGGCTTCAGGGCGTAGAAGCTGACGTTGAGGCTGCTCATGACGGTGGAGCCGTAGGGCCTCCCGATGAGCTCCCCGAGCTCCACGTAGCCCCTGTGGGTGTGGAACTGCCTCCCGGCCTCGACCCTGACCATGTAGGTCCTCCTCCCGTCGAGGTAGAGGAGGACGTCGTCTCCCTCGCCTATGACGTTCATCATATCCCCTAGGAGGAGCACTCAGCCATATATTCTTCCCCCCGTGGCCTCATGGGGTGCGTTCATTCAGGGACTGGTCAGCCTCTCGTCCCACTCCACCCTACTCCTGAGCTTCTCCAGCCTCTCCTCCAGGGGCTCAAGCCTCTCCGGGTCGAAGGGGACCCAGGCGCTCTCCTCCGAGGGGAATCCGTGGAGCTCCTCGCTCCTGCAGATGGTGACCGTGCACTCCCTGACCCCGTCCACGGTGTCCCCCCAGTTGAGGCAGTCCATCGCCCTGGCCAGCCGGATGAGGGCCATCCTCCTGAAGGGGTCGTCAAGCTCGAAGTCCTCGGCACGGTCGTAGTTTATCTCGACCTCCCTGCCTGTGTCTGTGTAGACCACTACTTCCCTGCCGTCGAAGGTGTGGCGGAGGGGGTAGAGGTAGCGCCTGAAGACCCTGAGGAGGACCCTCTGCCCCTCGAAGACGACGACCAACCCCTTCCGCATCCCGTTAACCGAAGGCTGATAGAGGGCTCTCTGGGTTTAAGGATGTCCCTCCACGGTAGAATATACTTAAAAACATGATTCAGGGTGTAAGGGGTATGGATTTCGGCTATTTCATCAGGCCAGGAGAAAGCTACGAGGGGATGCTGGACCTCGCGAGGCACGCCGAGGAGCTGGGGCTCTACGGGGCCTTCCTCAACGACCACGTGGTCCCCATCTTCGGGAACAAGAAGCTCCCGTTCCTGGAGTCCTGGACGGCGATCACGGGCATCGGGCTGGAGACCAAGAGGCTCCGGGTGGGCCACATCACCCTCATGAACTCCATGAGGAACCCGGCGATGCTCGCCAAGATGATCTCCACCCTCGACAACATGATCGGTGGCAGGTACGAGGTCATCCTCGGCGGAGGCTGGATGAGGGACGAGTACGAGGGCTACGACCTCATGGGCCGGGGCAGGGGCGTGCCGTCGCCCAAGGAGCGGGTCGACAGGGCCAAGGAGGCCGTCCATATCCTCAGGGGGATGCTGAACAACGAGGAGTTCTCCCACGAGGGCAGGTACTGGACGCTTAAGAACGCCATCAACATCCCGCAGCCCGTCCAGAAGAACATCAGGATCTCCATCGGCGCGCGGAAGCCCCGGATGTTCCGCATCTCGGCCAAGTACTGCGACGGGGTCAACATCCAGGGACCAATCCCCGTCCTCAAAAACGGACTTAGCTACGTGCTGCCCGCCCTTGACAAGGCAGGTAAGAATATGGACGACTTCTTCTTCTCGGGCTTCGAGCACTCACTGGTACTCACGGATACCGAGGAGGAGTACGACGCCCTCGCCAAGAGGATGGCGGGCGGGAGGGCCTTCGGCTTCGGGGGCCCCACGGCCGTTGAGACCATCAAGGAGAACGCCTTCGTTGGGACCCCGGAGGCCCTCGTGGAGAAGCTGAGGAAGGCGGAGGACATGGGGATGAAGATGATGATAGCCTATGTCAGGCCCGCCTCCAACGTCGAGGAGAGCAAGGAGCGGCTGACCAAGTTCAGGGACGAGGTCATCAAGCAGTTATAGTCTTACAGCTTCACGCTGATCTCTACCCCATCCCAGCCCCCTGGGATGAACTCACTTGTGTAGAGCCCGGAGTCCCTGACGTGATCCAGGTAGTCCCCCATGGCGCGCGAGGAGGACCCGGCGTTGTCGGCGACTATGACGCTCCCAGAGTGCAGCCTGTCCTCCACCAGCTTCAGGTAGTTGAATGTATAGAAAACCGTGACATATCAAAATGATTCTCTCGCGCGCGGAAGGCGGCTCTCCCAATAAACTTCAGTAATTATTTAATTCGCCTGCGCGCGCGATGCTAAGAGAGGAAGGGGTTACAGTAGTAGATGGGAAAATAGATTTGGGGACGCATCGACACTTATTCAAATGCCCCTGAATTCGTTTTCATGTAAAAAAATATTGAAAACACCACCCCCCATTCTAATGATGTTATCAAAGCCTCTCTATCCCGTACTCGCCTCGCAAATTACTTAAATCCAATTGACAGTTAACTATTCAAGGAGTCACAACAAAATGACTGAATCCACAACCCTGCCTCTGCGCAGCCAAGTATCCATCGACGAGACCTGGGACCTTGAAAGCGTCTTCGCTTCACCCGCTGATTGGGAAGCAGCAGGCAAAGAACTCACAAAAATGATCACCAAGCTAGCCGCGTATCAGGGCAAGATAAAAGAAGGACCTAAGACACTGCTCGCATACCTACTTCTAATCGATGAAGCCGGTACGCTGGCTGGAAAGATCCGTAACTATGCCAGCAACTATTACTCGGTTGATACCACGAATCAGGTAAACGGAGCCCGCCTAGGACAGACACGCAGCCTCCTCTCAGACCTTGGCGCTGCTACGGCGTTCTTTGAGCCTGAACTCATGGTGATCGGCTTGGATGTGGTTGACAGCTGGGCAAGATCAACACCAGATCTTGGCTATTTTAGCCACGGATTGGATAAGCTTCGCCGTAAACAAACCCATGTACGCAGCGGAGAGGTCGAGGAGGTGCTAGCCATGACCGCAGACTCATTCGGAGGACCATCCACCATCTATGGTGCACTCAATAACGCTGACCTAGTCTTCAAACCCGCCTTATCCTTCAAAGGAGTCAGCATCGAGGTAGGCCAGGCAAGCATAGGTGGATTAACTACAGACCCCGACAGGGAGACGCGTCGCACCGCGTGGGAGAACTATAATGATGGTTATCTCGCGTACAAGAACACCCTCGCCGCCATCTATATCTCACAGGTGAAACAGGATGTCTTCAACGCGAGGACCCACAACTACGAGACAAGCCTGCACGCATCACTTGGACCTAACAATGTCCCAGTCGAGGTATACCACAACCTCCTGAAGGTATTCCAGAAGAACCTGCCAACATGGCACCGCTACTGGAGACTACGCAGAGAAATCATGGATGTGGATACCTTCCATGTCTACGACATCAAGGCACCATTAACCACCGACAAACCCTATGTGCCCTTCAAACAGGCGGTTGACTGGATATGCGAGGGCTTGGCTCCCCTCGGCGAGGAATGCGTTGAGGTCGTCCATAAGGGCTGCTTGGAGCAGCGTTGGGTTGATCGTGTCCGTAACAAGGGTAAGCGTCAGGGCGCGTTCACCAGCGGCACGGGTGGCACATATCCCTTCATAATGATGTCTTGGGCTGATGACCTCTTCAGCCTAAGTACCCTCGCCCACGAGCTTGGTCACGCACTACACTCATATTACTCGTGGAGGACTCAGCCTTTCATCTATGGCAGGTACTCGCTGTTTGAGGCTGAGGTAGCTTCAAACTTCAACCAAGCAGTGGTTCGAGACTACCTTTTCCGCACACAGCCTGACCGTGATTTCCAGATAGCGTTGATCGAGGAAGCCATGTCCAACTTCCACCGGTACTTCTTCATCATGCCGACGCTAGCAAGGTTCGAGCTAGAAGCCCACACGCGGGTTGAGCAGGGTAAGCCGCTGAGCGCTGATACATTGATCGGGTTGATGGCGGACCTATTCAAGGAAGGCTACGGCGACGAGGTTGACTTCGACCATGACCGCATAGGCATCACTTGGTCCCAGTTCGGTCACATGTATAGGAACTTCTACGTCTACCAGTACACCACAGGCATATCAGGGGCACACGCCCTAGCGAAGCCGATAGTTGCCGGTGACAAAGACGCTGTTGAGAGGTACCACGGGTTCCTGAAGGCGGGTGGCTCACGTTATCCCACTGACAACCTAAAGCAGACTGGGGTTGATCTGACTACTCCTACGCCTATAGAGAGCGCATTTGGTTACCTTGCTGGTTTGGTGGATAAGCTGGAGGCGTTGCTCAGTTAAGAGAACCCTCAATAGGTTAGAGTATTTGACAGTCTGGATGCTCTCCACCAGACTCAATCTTCTTTTGATGCTCCGACTCAATCATTCACCTGTTAAATTTGAGGTTAAGGAGTCATTGCGCGCGCGAGAATCATAGTATTATTATCGATCCCTTTTGTTTTCTACGTGGTGCTTAGGTCTTGTGGTATGGTTCTCATAAGTATCTCAACGAGTTCATCACCGAGAACAAATGCAAGCGGATCATGGAGATCGGCGTTTTTAACGGCGAGAACGCTGTAAACATGATAAAAACAGCCAGTAAAACTCATCCAGCTAACGAAGTCGAATACTATGGATTCGATTTCTTCTCATACCATGCTACGGAACGCATTGGGCAGAAATTTGAGGAGCTGGGATGTAAATATCGCCTCTTCAAGGGCAACACACTGAACACAGTCCCAGAGGCAGCTAAATCCCTACCAATGATGGACCTAATCTTCATCGATGGAGGCAAATCTTACAGAGAGGCCTGGAGTGACTGGGAGGGTTCATCGAGGCTCATGGATGAGGGCACTGGTGTCTTCGTCCATAATGTAGGGTTCTCAGGTGTTGGTAGGATGGTTGATGATATCCCT
>CAYONH010000081.1:0-1172 GCA_964405275.1 uncultured Candidatus Bathyarchaeia archaeon
TTCAGGACTGCCTCAAAACGAGGCCTACCAACAGCCCCAACGATTCGATCAACAGGTCTTCCCTTCATGAAGAGCACGAAGTTAGGTATGCCCATGACCCCATATCTCCTAGCCAGCATCTGGTTCTCATCTACGTTCACCTTTGCGAAGTAGGCTCTCCCTGAGAAGTCTCTCGCCAAAGAATCTAAAACTGGTTTTATCATCTTACAGGGCCCACACCAATCAGCCCAGAAGTCGACCAGGACAGGTTTCTGGACCTTCCCCAGCGCGCTTTCGAAGCTCCTGCCATCCAGCTCCACGACGATCCCGTCAGTCCAGGGACCCGTATCGGGAGGCTCCATCATCCTCCTCAACATCTGCTCCTTGATCTTCTCAAGCTCCTTATCCTCGGACATACCGTGAGCACACGTGAACTCCGAGGATTCACTCCTATTTAACCTAACGAAAAAAAGAGCCCCCCAGGAATGACGGACACATAAGTGTTAAATACGATCTCGTCGCCAGCCGATGAAGGTTTATATACTCCAGTATAAACCCTTTCAGAAGAGGTATAAAATTGAGAGAAGAGATCGCACAAGCCCTTGAAGAGGTACGCCCGCACCTACAGGTGGACGGGGGAGACGTTGAGCTTGTCGACGTCGTGGACGGAGTCGTAAAGGTCAGGCTCACAGGCGCCTGCGCAGGATGTCCGATGTCCCAGATGACCCTGAAGTGGGGAGTCGAGAGCTACCTGAAGAAGAAGGTGCCAAGCGTCAAGTCGGTCGAAGCCGTACAATAAAAGGAGAATAGATTCTGATATCGGTTGATATAGAGAAGGCCAAATCCTACGGCGATATCTTCACCCTCGTTAAGAAAGCCGTCAAGAGATCCCTGGGCCAGCACAGAGTAGGATTGATGCTCTACCTGGGCAACCTACCCATGAGGGTCGGCGCATTCCATCCCATGGGGACCAACGACATCGTCCTCAACAGGAAGCTGATCGATGCAGCAGCCAAGACGGAGCCGAAGTGGAAGGCCTACGTATTCTCAATACTGCTCCACGAGTACCTCCACACCCTCGGCTACGTCGACGAGAAGCAGGTGAGGAGCCTCACGTACAGGATATGCCTAGACAACTTCGGGAGAGGACACTACATCGTGGAGGCGGCGGCCACAGGCCCATGGGTGAACCT
>CAYONH010000081.1:1272-7863 GCA_964405275.1 uncultured Candidatus Bathyarchaeia archaeon
GGTTATACAGAATATCACCCATATTGTAAGCGGTATTATCAATGGGAAGAGAGAAAGTTGAGAACTTCAGTTTCATCGCCGAGACTGACAGACTCCTTAGGGAGGGGGGACTCCTCCTAGTCTCCGAGGGAGATGACGGGAAGCCCAACGCCATGACCATAGGCTGGGGCCTTGTGGGCACCATGTGGAGTGAACCGTTCTTCGTAGTCGCCGTGCGCCTGTCAAGGCACACGCACAAGCTCATAGAGGAGGCAGGTAAGTTCACTGTCTGCCTCCCATCTAAGGGCATGACCGAAGCACTGAACGTGTGCGGCACCAAGTCGGGTCGGGATATGGATAAACTCAAGGAACTGGGCCTGACAGCGAAGAAGGGTCATGCAGTTGATGCACCCTACATAGCGGAGTGCCCAGTACACTACGAATGCGAAGTAGCCTTCAAGACCCAGGTCGAGAAGGGAAAGCTGAAAGAGGAGCTGGAGAGCCGCGTATACGCTTCCGGTGACTACCACGCCCTGTACTACGGTCATATCAAGGGAGTTTACGCTGTGGAGGGCGCCATAGAAAAGCTCTCATGAATGATGAGGGGTTCTCGTGAAGGTCTTAATCGTATACGACTCCCGATCGGGGAACACCGAGAAGATGGCCCACGCCGTCTCAGAGGGGGTCAGTGAGGAGGGCGTCGACGTCGAGGTCAAGAGGGTCGATGAAGCCTCAGTCGACGAACTTCCCGGAGTGGACGGCCTGATCCTGGGCTCCCCGGTCTACTACGGGCTTCCCACGGCGAAGATAAAGGAGTTCATCGATGACTCGGTCAAGTACCACGGTAATCTAGACGGGAAGGTGGGAGGAGCCTTTGCCAGCAGCGGGGGGACCCACACGGGCGCCGAGACCACAGTGATGGCGCTCAACGAGGCCCTCTTCATCCACGGGATGGTCATCCAGGGGACATCCGGTAGCAACCACTACGGAGCCGCCTCCGTTGGAGCCCCAGACGACAATGACATCGAGAACTGCAGGAAACTAGGCCGCCGTGTAGCCAGCCTAGTCAAGAAGACACACGGCTGACCTCTGACCCCACTATTTTTTAGTCATATTACGCTCACAAGCTTCTCCAAGGCCTCGTAGAGGAGTTCGGTGCATCCCTCCCGACAACGCTTCTCGTCATCGGTCAGAGGATCGAAGAAGCTTTTCTTCAACAGTGGATTGTCACTCACGACGTGGAACGAGACCGCCTTCATCCCGTACAAGGCAGCGATCGTGTAGACCACGGAGGTCTCCATCTCTATCCCGAGGAGGTTACGGGACCTCCAGAGCTCAAGGAACTCATCCGTCTCAGCTGCGAAGGCGTCAGTAGTATAAATGGGGCCATAATGGACAGTGTGGTCGGTGTCCCCGTAGACCTCGTCAAGGGTCGAGGCCAGGGAACGGAGAAGCCCGAAGTCAGCTACGGCGGGGTACGACTCCTCGACGAAGTATTTGGACGCCCCTTCACCACGCAGGGCCGCAGTAGGGACTATCACGTCCCCAACTTTTATGGCAGGCTGCAGGGCACCGATCATCCCGTTGAAGATTATCTTCTTGCATGGGGTGAACCGCAGATAATAGGCGCAGTCGAGGGCTACAGGACTGCCGACCCTTGAGTCGAAGACAGAGACCTTAACGCCTCCCAGTAAGCCGTTGAACCCGCGGTTGAACCCCCCAAACTCCTCGACGTCCTCAGATCTGTGCTTCAAGGCCTCCCACCAGTCCTTGATGGGAGTCATCAGTACGATCTCTGCCACATCATCGGCATCGCATCCGTAGAGCACTCTTGTGAAAGAACTGGGATCTCCATTAGGCATCATCCTAATCTCTCAGGCATCGTGTGTCGTATGCCGATAAAATGTTTGCGAGGTAGAGGATATTGCTACAGCGGTCTATAGAAGAACCGGCTCATACTACTTTGAGCTCGGACTCCTCTCCTTTGACCATATCCTTAATGATCCCCGGTGAGAGCTCCAGCCTGAAATTCACTATCCTAGCAATCCTTATGGCTCTCCTTGTGCTCTCGTCCACTCCCGACTCGACCTCAACTAGTCCCGCTCTCTCCATCTCAGCTACCCTCTGCCACGCAGTTGTGTATGGAATGCCCATATCCTCCGATATGGTGGAGATGTGCGTTGGCCCCCCAGTTAGTTTCTCCACTATTTCAAACGAATGTGGTTTTGAGAGAACTTTTAACTGTTTTAACAAGTGCTTCAAGTGAGTACACCATACAACCTTTTATCTAATATTTAATTAACAAAAAAACAAATATTAAAAGTTTATCAAAAGATATTCCATAAATCATCATCAAAATTAGCATGATTTTATGGTTAAACTGATTTTTAAGAACGTAAAAACCGATAACATGCTAAGAAATTACAAAATTCCTCCACGATAAATATCCCTGGGGGCCGATTTGGGCATCGGAAATTCCGTAAGAAGACGCCGATACGGTGTAACCAAACGACATGATGAAAAGGTGACATCATTAAGAAATACAAACTTAGGAAAAATCCAACGGGAACGACCAAATTTGACGGAACGATACACCTCAAACGACAGAAGAAAAGGGAACAAGGACGACGAGTATTTATCAGACACCCTCACAATCTGGCCAAAGATCGTAGAGTACGCTGGGCTCTCTGAGTACGAAGCAAAGGTATACCTAAGCCTCCTGGGCTTGGGCAGCGCAGGAGCAAGACGACTGAGCCTAAACTGCCATGTACCGAGAACTAAAGTCTACGGCACCCTGAAGAAGCTGATCGACTACGGACTAGTAGTAGAGATACCGGGAGCGCCCAAATCCTTCGCCCCCTCCTCACCTGAGGACGCTTTCAGCGCCGTCCTCAACATAGTGAAGAAGAAGGCCATCGACTTCACGACCATCGTGGAGAGCCTTACTGAGACCCACGAGCACATAAAGAGCGACACATCCCCACAGCAGAAGGTGGTCTGGTACCTCAACCAGGGAGACGACATCATGGGAAAGTGCCATGAGATGATGAGCCAGTCCAAAGAGAGCCTGGAGATCCTCACGAGCGCAGACGGGCTGACGCTCCTATTCAACTCAGCCCCCAGGCTTCTGGACCAGCTGCAGGAGCAGGGAGTTGACATCAGGCTCTACTCCCCCCTCGACCCGATGGTCAACCCCCTCGCAAGGGAGCTGTCCTACCTCTTCGCCGTGGAGAAGGTCGAAGTCGAGACACCAATACTCTTCATAAAGTCTGACATGAGGCGGTTCATCCTCGCAGAGCTGGACGAGCAGCTCAACAACTCACACCTCATATCCGCCGTATTCTCCGACGACCCCGCCCTCCTATCCCTGATAACCCTCCTTCTCAACGATGGCAAGAAGGGAGCCATCCTGAAGCCCCTCTCCCTATAGGGGCAGGCCGACTTGACCCAACAGGACACAGAGACCAAGAAGCTTGGCAGATTCATCACATCCCTCAATGCACCAAATCACATCATTCTACTCTACGACGACCCCCTCGACATCGAGACCCTCAAGGACGAGGCGGAGACCAGAGAATATAGTGAACTCGAAGCACCCGGGGCCAAGGGGGACGAGACATCGCAGATAACTGACGAAACTCCACCTCTTTTCATGAGGAGGGTGGAAGCGCAGCTATCCGACCTGGACGCCCTGCTCAGAGAGGAGAGGAGGATTGACGAGAGGGAGCAGGAGAACTCAATCATCTGCGCCTACAACCTCGCAAAATTCATGGAGATAGGCGAGGAACCGCGCATGGAGATCCTCTCGCTGCACGACTACATCCTCTTCACCAAGTTCACGAAGGGAGGAATAACGCTCATCGAGGCCACAGAGAACGCGCTATGCAACGCCCTGGGATCCCATGGCGCCGACATCGTACAACGCTACATCGAGCAGGAGAGCGGAGACCGAGAGATAACACCCCTGAGCTTCCGGGGATACCTGGACGCCATGAGCGGTCTGCTCGGGAGCGGGGCGGTACCCCTCACCAGGCTCATCTACCGCAGGCTGTTCCAGATGATAAGGTCGTCCCGAGAATGTGAATGAAATGAAAGTAAATGAGAGAACACAGACCGGGATAGACGGACTTGACGAGAACCTCGAGGGGGGCTTCCCCCGAGGGAGCATGATCATGATCGCTGGAAACCCCGGCACCGGAAAGACGATGCTGTGCGGAGAGTTCCTCCACCACGGCACCGCCAAGCGCGCCGAGAACGGCCTATACGTCTCACTGTCAGAGGGGAGGAGGACGTTCCTCACCAACATGAGCAGGGTGGGCAGAGACCTGGAGGCGCAGGAGAGGGCTGGGAGACTCGAGATAATGGACCTAATAACGAGCAAGGAGGCCGGCGTAGACGCAATCATGGAGACGATAACCACGAGACTCAACGAGGTCCAAGCCAGGAGGCTCGTGATAGACTCCTTCACGGCCATGGCCCACGCCTTCCCATCCCTCGCGGATGAGAGGGTCGTGCTCCACCTCCTCAGCAAGATAGTGAGAAACTACGACTGCACCACACTCCTCGTCACCGAGGTCCCCACGGGCCAGAAAACCATAGGCACAGGGGTGGAGGAGTTCATCGTCGACGGCATAATAGTCGTCAGGAGGAGCCTCGTCGACGGCACAGTCATGCGGGAGATGGAGGTGACCAAGATGAGGGGCACCAAGATCGGGGAGCCCAGACAGCTCTTCTCGCTCCACGGAGGATTCAACGTCTTCAGGCCGTTCAAAGAGGCGAAGGTGGAGACCCCGAGGCCCTTCAGGAAGATCCAAGGAGGCCCAGACAGGTTCTCCTCGGGGAACCCCCAGCTAGACGCCCTGCTGGGAGGTTTCGGCAGGGGGGACACAGTCTTCATAGAGGTGGGAGAGGACGTGCCGTGGAGCGCCCCCCACCACCTCCTCTGCCCCCTCTGCGCCAACTTCATCGCCCACGACATGGGCGTCCTCATCCTCCCCCCCTGCGGTGAGAGCGCCGAGAGGATAGCGACGTCCATGGGGGCCTACGGGACAGGGAAGGAGAGGACGGAGAGGCTCCTGAGAATAGCCGATGTGAGGAACGACTCCCCCGAGGGCCCCCAAGTGTTCCACCTCGACGCTGACGACATCAGGCTGAGCCAGCGTATCTGGGACGAGGAGAAGGACCGCCTCAGGGAGTCCACCGGCGGGCAGGTCCTCGAGGTGGTGAACATCGACAAGGCATGCGTCCAATGGCCCGTGGACCAGGTACGCAGGGCGATGGAGTCCGAGTCGAAGCGCGTCAAGGTCGAGGGGGATCTCCTGGTGCTCCTGTCCAACCAATTGAACCGAAGCCTCAGCGGGGACGCATCCAAAATGGCGGGGATACACCTCCGCCTCAGGGACGAGCTCGGGGTAGCCCTCCTCCAGGGCATAAGGCCTAGAACCCCCCTCCACGCCCTCGAGGCCACTGGAGGCGGGGGCTACCCTAGCTTGGCGTTGACGCCACTGAACTGAGGGGAGGGTATGACGGTGGAAGTGGGGCCGAAGGCGCGGGCGCCGGGCTCCCGAGGAACGGTAAGGCCGCCCATCACGGGAACGTAGGAGGCTCCCGGATCAATGGGCCGCCCCAACGGCAACGAGGGACGACGGCCGACGCGGCAGGGCCCCACCAACACACCCAACTGGATCGAGAAAAGAAGAATCAGGGTTACTTGAAGAGCGCGGCTATCTCGTCGTCTGAGGCGTTCCTGGAAATGTCTACGGTCTCGTCGAGGGGCCTGAGGTGGCTGAGGTTCACCCTTCGCCTGCGGACGCCCGTGAGCTCCTCTGGGCCCGTCACCATCACGTAGTTCCTGTCGATTACGTCGACGATGACGCAGCGGCTCCCGGCCTCCCGGCCCGTAAGTTTCACGCAGACCCGTCCCACGTCCATGACCGACATCCAGTCACCTGCCCTTGCAGTATTCCTCGACTACGCTTTTAAGGATTCGCGCAGTGCCGTCCGGCTCGTAGAGGTCCGTGTTCAGGATGACGTCGTAGATGGATAGGTCCGTTATGTCAATATCGTAGTACTCGATGAACCTAAGCCTCTCACTCTCAGCCCTGACTCGTGTCTCATTCTCCGCGTCCTCGAGGCTCATGTTCTCCCTCTCTGCGATCCGCTTGACCCTCGCCTCTGGAGGGGTCATGAGGTATATCTTCAGGTCCGCATCCTCCGCCATCCAGCCCGCCAGGGTTGCGTCGAGGACCATGCCCCCCTTGCTGGCCTCCTCCTTGGCCCTCTCATCGATGAGCTTGTCGAACTCGGGGTCCTCGTCAGTCAATGTGGACATCTCCTCAAGGGAGAGCCCCCGTTCCTCCGCCATCTGCCTGAATATTGTGCCAGAGGAGACATATCGAAGTCCGAACGTCTCTGCGAGCTTCTTGGCGTGGGTCGAGCGACCCGAGCCGTGGAGCCCGCTCACAGCTATGACTAGTCCTTTTCCGGAACCTTTCACTCCGGATCCCGTCATTTTATAATCCTCTCAGGTCTTGGGCTCTATCTCGAAGCTTAGACCGAACATCCTTCTCATGATTATGGAGGCTGTGAATGAGCAGATGATGTACCAGGTGA
>CAYONH010000082.1:0-4746 GCA_964405275.1 uncultured Candidatus Bathyarchaeia archaeon
GGTGGTCTCGTTGAAGTCCTCGAGGCCGTCGATCTCGCCGTCTCCGTCCCTGTCCAGGTCGGACTCCCTGTAGTAGAGCAGCATCTTCGCGTACTCCACTATCTCCCCGGTCTCGTTCTGGACATCCTGGCTCACGGAGAGGTCCAGGTATCTCCCCATGGCGAGGTCGTAGGCCTCGAGGCCTGAGGACCCGTTGAGCTCATGGGGGACGGTGGCCTCGTCGCATCGGGTCAAGTTGACGGTGGGGTTGACGGGCTCCTCGAGGACGGCGTAGACCCTGGCGTCGGTGCGTTTCAGTGTGTCGATCTCGTCGACCATGAAGAACTCGTAGGACAGCTCGGGGTGAACCACCGTGATGTTCCCGCTGGGGTAGACGACGCCGAGGCTCATGTTGAACTCCAGCTCGGCCGAGTCGGGGCCGACTGTCACCGTCTTTCTCCTCATGACGTCGAGGACCCTGTAGACGTCCAGGGGGTACGGGTGGGAGAGCAGGACGACGGTCTGCGTCTCGTTCCAGACCCCGTATCTCACCGCCATCCGGCCCCCATCCGACTCCATCATGTCCGTGAGCACGTCTCCGCAGTCGGAGAGCAGCCCGTGGATGAGCTGCCCGACGGGGTCGGTGCCCTCGGGTCTCCCGATGAGCAGTATGTTCCCTGCGTCGGAGTGGTCAGCTGGGAGCTCTGCGGGTTCGACGATGGTCAGGTTGGCGTAACGGGACAGGTCGTCGAGGAACTCCTCCGTCTCGTTGTCGGGGTCGTAGGAGACCACCAGGTCGAACATGGCCTGAGACGTGGCGTCGGGGTCCTCGGAGTCGGGCACGCCGTCTCCGTCGGTGTCCTCGTTGAAGGGGTTGGTTCCCTGCAGCAGCTCCTGCCCGTCCTCCACGCCGTCTCCGTCCGTGTCATTGAGGAGCGGGTTCATCCTCATGGAGATCTCCACGAAGTCCGTGACGTTGTCTCCGTCGGTGTCGTTGTTGAGGGGGTCCGTGCCGTAGAAAATCTCGTGGCCGTCGGGTATGCCGTCGGCGTCCGAGTCGGGGTCTGTGGGGTCGGTGCCGTCGGCTGCCTCCTGGCCGTCGAACATGAAGTCCCCGTCAGAGTCTGGGTTGGATAGGCTTGAGTTGTACTCACGCTCCATCCAGTCGTTGAGACCGTCCCCGTCGGTGTCGTTGTTGTCCGGGTTGGAGCCCAGCTCGAACTCCTCCAGGTCCGTGAGGCCGTCATCTTCGGTGTCGGTCTTCAATGGGTCGCTGCCGTAGGTGACCTCGGTCCCGTCGTCTAAGCCGTCTCCGTCGGTGTCGTAGTGGAGGGGGTCTGTGCCGAGGGTTATCTCGACTAGGTCGCTGAGGCCGTCGTCGTCGGTGTCCACGTCCCTGGGGTTCGTGGTGTTTGTGTACTCATCGTAGTCGTTGAGGCCGTCGAAGTCTGTGTCGTTCAGGTAGGGGTCGCTGTGGGCGTGGACGGTGAAGGTGCCCGTGGCGTTGGTGAACGTGGTGTCCCAACTGCTCGTCTCGAACTCGTTGGTCAATCCATCTCCGTCCCTGTCCAGAATGACGTCTTCGACGAGGACCGCGGACTCAGTCCACTGGCTGAACTTGTATATGAAGCTCGTTGTCTCCCCTTCAGAGCTGTCGGGAACGGTGACGTAGACGTTCTTATCGCCGTCCACTGCGATCCGCGCAGGGGCGATCTCAAAATTCCCTTCTTCCAAGCCAAAACTACCCCAGGAAGCCATGGGCATCCCGTTGTGATCGAACTTGTGTATCCTATAATTATTCGAGTCAACGACATAGACGAATCCTTCATCGTCAACATCCACACCAGTGGGGTTGCTGAACTCGAATGCCACTGTCCCGTTTGCGAAGCCCACTAGGTACCCGACGTAGTCGCCTTCGGTTTCGAACTTTGCGAGGCGATCCTGTCTATCCGGATGAGGCACATACCATGTCAGGTTCTGGCCGATGTCAACGAAGTAGATCAACCCGTTTACATCATCGACGGCGACGTCCCTAATATTCGTGAACTCGTCGAACCCAGACCCATAGCTTCCCCACGTGTCTAGCAAGGTCCTGTTCGGGGCGTAGACGTCGACGAAGGCGTCTATGTAGATGATGAACGGGTCCGGGATCCAGAGACCCGTGAACCAGCCCCCGGATCTGGCCACATAGACGTTTCCGTTCTCATCGACGTCGAGGCTAAGCATGCCATTCTCATATCTGGGCTCGATTCTGGTCGCCCAAGTCTCGTCGTCCACAGGCGTGCCGTTCAGGTAGTATGTCTTGATATCCTCGTTGTGCGAGTAATCGCCCTCCTCTTCCACCCCCAGGTTATGATTGTTTACTATGTGGATGTATCCGTTAGTCTCGTCGATGGCCAGGAGACCGCTTGGCGATGCATCCGTGATGTTCCAGGAGTTGACGAGGGTGAGGTTCGAGTCCAGCACGTAGACCTTCATCTCCTCCCCCCAACCTTGATACTGTGTGAAGTAGACGAAACCGTCTCCATCAACGGCGATGTCAGAAGGACCCAAGCCGTGGTGGGTTATGTCGTATTTTCCCTCGTATGCGACGTGGGTCTCCACCTGGGGGACCGCCTCATCGAGGACGCCGTCCCCGTCCGTGTCCACCGAAATCGGGTTGAGGCCGCTCCAGTACTCATCCTCGTCCCCGACGCCGTCCCCATCCGAGTCCCCCGACATTGGATCCGAGGTCACATGCCAGACGAACTCCTGCCCCGCGTAGTTGAAGGATATGAGCCATCCGGAGACCTCTATGTTGTCCAGAAGGCCATCGTCGTCGGTATCGGGGTCGGTGGCGTTGGTCCCGTAGGTGACCTCGTAGCCGTCCATCAGGCTATCAAGATCTGTGTCGAATTTCCTCGGGTCGGTGCCGATCTCCCGCTCGTACTTGTCGTTGATGCCGTCGCTGTCGGTGTCCCACTTCCAGACGCACCCGGGGTCCTCGTCTCGGTCGAAGAGGAGGTCGCCGTCATGGTCGAGGGGGGTGATCCCTCGCCACTCGGCGAAGTCCTCGATGGTGCCGGGGAGGACGTCGAACTTCAGCGTGAAACTCCCCAGAGTGTTGACGCCTTCGTTCCAAGACAGGTGCTCACACCAGAATGCGTAGAATACGAAGAAGGCGAAGTGTTCCCACTTGTACCAGAGCTCGTAATAGGACTCCAGATGGATGTTCACCGGGAAGTTGGGCATCCCGATCCCCGGCTCTATCCAGACGCCGGCCTCGTAGATCTGCCCGTTCCACTTCTCCGGGGTACTGGAGCTTGACAGCTTGGTCCACTGACTCCTCGGGGGGACGGGGAACCTCCATAGACCGTATCCGGGATGGTTCGGGTTGGTGGGTGGATACACAAAGCCTGTCGTCGAGTTTGAGCCCGGCGGGGCTGATATGTTATAATATGGCCAGAGATCGCTCCTACTCACAACGTCCCAGTCGGTTCCGTTTACCAAGGCCTGGAGCTGGCCCTTGTACGTGATCCTGTCTCCGACGTCGAGGCCATTCTCATCCTTGTCATCAACAATGATCTCAGGCTCACCGATCACCTTGACGTCTGGAGATACATCGGATTTGATCTTGGTCGTGAGGCCTAATATCCAGTCGAAAAGGTCGTCGGACCAATCTCCGAAGAGATCTGATAGGCCTATGACCAGGGAGATGAGCCATCCGATCCCGGGGATGAAACCGATGTTGATGAGGACCACCGTGTAGGTGAACTCCATCAGTGTCTTGAGGAGGGCGGTGTTCAGGCTCATCGGGTCCCAGTCGGCGCAGTCAAAAATCGCATATAGGGTGTAGGCCGTGAACCCGACCTCGACGAGGGCCCCTATTATCTCAATCGCCGTCCCTATCCGGCTGAACACCTTTGACGCCGTCGAGACCTTGGTCGCTGACTTTGCCTTGGAGATCTGCCTGTAGGACGACTTGAAGAGCTTGAACCAGCTCTTGCTCCCCTTGACGCTCGCGCTCCAGCCGGCCTGCTTGATGCTCCTCATGTACTTCACCGCCTTGTACGCTTTCATCGTGTTCGAGAAGAGATCGTAGCTCATGGAGAGCGTGTCCCAGGTGTCCAGGCCCTCGCCTATGATCTCATAGACCACGAAGCCGATGTCATATGCCTCGGGGAAATCATATTCAGTGGGCGTGGAACCCACATTCGAGACGAACTGCTCCCCCGTGTTCCATGCGATGGTGAGGGCCTGAAGGTTAACGGTCTGGTTCTCCGCCATTCCAAGCTCCTCGATCTCCTCCATGATCAGGTCAACGTCGAGGGCGACGTAGTCGCTGGTGTTGTACCAGTTTGTCTGGAGGGCCTTCGTCGTGACCACGTCCATGCCTGTGAGGTCGATTGAGAGAGAGGACCCGGCGACGTACGTCCCAGAAATCAACTCGGACAGCTCGAGGCTGACATATCTGTCCTCGTAGCAGGAGACGACGGGGAGGGACACGTTCTCGGGCAGCGAGTCGAGGGCGGCGGGGGTCAGATCGTTTGTGAAGGCCATGAAGGCCTCGTCCTTGTGTGCGTATGAGCCGGCAAGGTGGTGCACGTCGAGGCCGTATCCTTCGAGGATTCCCGGCATCTCCGTGAGGGTGTTGGAGGAGTTCCTGAGGAAGTCGTATGAGAGGGCCAGGTTGGCCGCTATGGTCTGGTTCACCTCCTCGTCGAAGAACAGGCCGACATCGGAGCCGTAGTTCTCCTCGACGACGAGGCTCGTGAGGCTGAAATCCTC
>CAYONH010000082.1:4846-7850 GCA_964405275.1 uncultured Candidatus Bathyarchaeia archaeon
ACAACTCTCCAGATTAGCTCTGCGTCTATGGAGACGTTGGGGGTCGGTGATGGATAGAACATCCTCCCGCTGAAGGCGACGATGGTCCCCCTGTCCCAGACCGGGAAGAGCGGGACGTCAGCGAAGCCGTCGTTGACCGTGATGCCGTATCCGACGACGTCTCCCTGGTCGGGGAGGGAGCTGGCGTTGAGCCTCAATATGGGGACTATCTTCACGTCCTCTTTTGACCCATCCAGATCCCTCATCGGTGGCTCATCATCGTTGGGCCAGTCCCATGCCTGGGCGAAGAGCTTGAGATGCTCGGGGTCTCCGGGCCTGATCTGGAAACTTACATACGTGGGGTTCCCGTTCGTCGTCAGGTCCAAGTGGAAATTATCGTAGACACCTGATTTTGCGAAGGGGGAGAGGTCGAGGGAATCCCCAACACCGTCTCCATCGTTATCCGGATCATGGAGGTTCTTCACGCCGTCCCCGTCCAGGTCAGAGGTGACGTTGGTGACCTCGAAGAAGTCCGGGAAACCGTCCAGGTTGCTATCAGGGTTCAGCGGGTCGGCGCCGTTCATGATCTCCCAGTTGTCATCCAGGCGGTCGTAATCCGAGTCAGTCTCGTTGGGGTCTGTGCCTATCACCCTCTCAACGGAGTCCCACAGACCATCGCCGTCCTCATCTATCTGCTCCGAGGGAGGCGTAACCGCGTTCAAAGCCAGGACGAGCTCTTTCAAGCTTCGAGGTGCCATCGGCGAGGGGTCTGCATATGAATTCTTGATTAGACCTGGGTTTAACGCCTGGTTGGTTAACATTATGATAATGAAAATAGAGACGAACTGTGTGAACCTCATTACCAATCCTCCGCACATGGTAACGGTAGACAGATATAACGTTATGGAAAGGAAATCAGAAATTACTTTACATTTAGAAAAATATAATCCGATTGATAATATAAATATGACAGTAAATTTAATGTAAAGGGACTGGTTGTTCGTCTCCTGGATAGGAGATGGTAAGGCCAGGATTCGAAGAGGCGTATAACGTATTGGGCGAATTCTCAACGTTGTACGTGCGCGATGTCATGACTAAAGGAGAGGTAGCAGCGCTTCCCCAACATTTCTAGGAATCGCATTAACCCTCCTTTTTCAGTGGCAGGCGGTTCTAGACACAAAAAATGAAGACCGTCATCTCCATTCATCCAGGTCTTGGGCATAATAGGTCTGAACCACCCGAGGACGAGGCCGGATAAGCGCGGCCATAAGCACCCCCATGACGAAGCCCCCGACGTGGGCCCAGAACGCGACCCCTGTGTCCCAGGGCGAGAGGGCCATCATGAACTGGTAGACGAACCAGATCCCTATCATAGTGTACGCCCGGACGTTGATTATCCGCACGAAGAAGCCCAGACCGACGAGGGTCCGGATCCTACGCTTGGGGTAGAAGACGAAATATGCGCCCAGTACCCCCGCGATGGCGCCTGAGGCCCCCACAGCGGGTTGAGCGGAATCCGTTGCGGTGAGGAGCCAGACAGCTGAGGCCGTGATCCCGCAGACGATGTAGAACCCGAGGTACGAGAGGCGCCCCAGGAACATGGAGTTGCTCCGGCACGCGATGTGGTCCTCAATGTTGTCCCCGAAGATCCAGAGGAAGAGCATGTTCCCCAGGAGGTGGGACCAGCCCCCGTGCAGGAATATGTTGGTGATGAAAGTGTGGAGACCCATCCCCCCTAGGACCCTCACGGGTATGATGCCGTACTGGAGAAGAGTGTAGATGAAGAAAGACGCCCCGGACGAGGACTGCCAGAGGAAGACAGCGATGCACGAGGCGATTAAGGCCCAAGTGACTATCGGCCTCAGCCTGGTCGGATTCTCGTCGCCCAATGGGAGCATGTCACCATTTACTCACATTGGGTGTGAGATTAAGCTTGTTAGGCAGCGTGGCAAATAGAGTGACGTTCTGGAAAAACAGGGATTAATGTGACCTGGAGCGGCGTTTCCTACTGTCCGCTGTCTTTACGCCTCATCATCGGGAAAAGGATCGTCTCCTTGATACTCGTGTTATCCGTCAACAGCATCACGAGCCTATCAATGCCTACGCCCAGACCTCCCGTGGGAGGCATCCCGTATCGCAGGGCCTCCAGGAAGTCCTCATCGTACGGGTGGGCGTCTACATCTCCTTCCCTCGCTCTGCTCATCTCCTCCTGGAAGAGCTGTTGCTGAAGCACCGGATCGTTGAGCTCAGTGTACGCGTTGGCCATCTCCATACCGTTGACGAAGAGCTCGAACCTCTCGATGAGATCAGGGTCCTCCCGGTGAATCTTGCACAGGGGCACCGTCTCCTTCGGGTAGTCGATGACGAATGTGGGCTGAATCAGGATGCTCTGACAGAAATGGTCGAAGAGCTGGGCAATGAAGAGCCCCCGGTTATACCCCCTCCGGCTCATGAGCTTACGATAGTTGTCCGAATCGCAGTCCCGGAGGATCTCCTCAACCTCACCATCGTCTAGGTTTATGACATCGATTCCAGCTATCTCCCTCAGGGCATCGTACATGGTCACTCTCTTCCAAGGGGGGGTCAGGTCGATCCTAGCCCCGTTGTACCTCACCACCGTGGAGCCGTGGAGGTCCTTGGCTAGAGTCGAGAACAGGGCCTCCGTGAGCTCCATGATGTCGTTGTAGTCGGCGTATGCCTGGTAGCACTCCATCATCGTGAACTCGGGGTTGTGGGTGACGTCTATCTCCTCGTTCCGAAAGTTCTTGCATATCGTGTACACCCGGTTGTAGCCGCCGATCGTCAGCCTCTTGAGGTAGAGCTCAGGGGAGATCTGGAGGTACCTCGTCTCATCCAGGTAGTTCACGCGTGTGGTGAAGGGTCTCGCCGTGGCTCCACCGTAGGACTCCTGGATCAGGGGCGTCTCGACCTCGAGGAAGCCTCGCGCCTCCATGAACGCCCTCACGCCCGAGATGATCCTGCTCCGGATCCGGAAGAGGTCCCTTACATCCGGGTTGAGGAGGAG
>CAYONH010000083.1:0-7827 GCA_964405275.1 uncultured Candidatus Bathyarchaeia archaeon
CAAAATCCAAGAAAGCGAAGAGAGAAGGCCTGGAGAAGCACAGGCAGCAGCAGAGGGAGAAGAAGCAGAAGGCCAAGGCGCGAAAGAACGTCTCACTCCCAGCCAAACACAGGAAACGATAGCCGACGCCACCGCACCCACTACTCATCATTCTACCCCGTATCCCAGCTCCCCCCCGATCTTCTTCCTCAGCCCCTTGAGGCTCATGAACGCCCACGCCACAGCTATTTACACAAGAATACATACACGCCGAGGATGATAAGAAAATTCTAACACAACCGGTATAATTCCCTCCAGGAAAACACAATTAAGGGACCACACCATGACTATATAATGATATAATTGAGTAACTATTCAACCATATCCGTCCCCGGGGACGTCAAGAGAACCCTCGAAGAGGCGAAAGGAGACAAAGACTGGGGCAGCTACCTCCTAGAGCTCTACGCCGAGGCAGACAAGGCCAGACGCAGCAACGCCTTCCACAAGCTCGCCGACATCCTCACAGACGACGACCTGAAATCCATCAAAGACACCAGCAAGGAACTCAGGGAGAAGCTGAAGATAGGATGAGACTCCTGGACACAGACGCCATCATAGACCAGCTCCGGAAAAAGGAGCACCAACCAGGAGCGATCTCCGTCATAACCCTCATAGAGGTCCTCCGGGGAACACCCCGAGAGAAGAGGACGACCGTCAAGGAGCTCCTCGAGGAGAGCTACCCCACCCTCAACCTCGACAACCCCTCCATCCTCACCTACTGCGACCTCCACGCCAGGCTCAAGGAGGAGGGCCTGACCCTGCCCGACGCCGATCTCCTCATCGCCTCGGCCGCGATATCCCGGAGGATCCCCCTGGAGACCCGGGACGCCCACTTCCAGCGGCTCACCGCCCACGGCCTCGAGCTAACCTGACCCCTCAACCCGGTACCCCAGCTCCCCCCGAGCCGCCCTCATGTGCTCGTTCTCCCCCTTAAGCCTCTCAAGCTCACCCTCCAGCCGCTCCACGTCCACGTCCACCACCATCCTGTAGCACATCCTCACCGCAGACACCAGGCTGTTCACAGCCCTCACCTGGATCTCCTCGTACCCAGACGGATCAGCGATGATCGCATCCAACCCCGCCATCACCCCCTCCATCCGGGCGATGTACTCCGCCCGCTTACCCCTCGGATCAACCCTCACCCTCCGGACCGTGAACGACGCCCGAACCCGTCCGGCAGCCTCCCCCGCCCCACCATCCGCCCCTCCTCCCGGAGCCTCCGGCAGACCTCCACCAGCAGCCCCACATCCCCCGTCAGCCCGTCCAGGCTCCTCCTCACCTGGACGAAGATCTTCCGCGTCTTCGCGTCCCCCTCCCCAGTCTCCAGCCACCGCCTCAGCCTCCACCTCTCCATATCGCTAAAGATATAAGACCTCACCCCGGAACCCTTATCCCCTGCCAGCCTCACGCGCCCAATACAGGTACGCCTTCGACTGACTCAACGTCGAAAGCGTCACCAGACACCTCGCCAAGCTCCCAGCATCCTGCCCCTCCAACCACCGCCCGAACTCGGCTCTCTTGACGTAGGCGCTGCTGGCCCGTGAGAGACGTTTGTAGTATACGGTGCTGATGGAGAGTAGGATCGCCCTAAGCTCTTGGTGCTTGTCGGGTTCCAGTGCTTCTAGTTGTTCACGGTTGTGGCTTTCTGATGTCATGAGGACGGGGTTGAAGCCCAGACTTTGCAGATCGTCGATGGCCTTTACGACGGAACCATGGGGCTCCGACACCTGGATGAGCCTCATCCCGGCCCTCTCAGCGAAGGGGTTGTACTGCGCCATGACAGCTATGAGCTCCACGTGGTCACAACCCTGGATGGGGAGGGTCTCGCGGATCAGCCTGTTTCCCAGGCCGATTGTCCTGTACTTGGGGTGGACGATGACCCTGCTGATGACAGCCCAGCTAGCGTTGAGCTCATCCATGCCCGGCGAGTACCCGACGGCCCTCCTCCTGCCCGCGACGCGCACAGGCGGGTACGAGTAGACTATGACGCCGATGACCTCCCCCTGCCTCTCCATGGCGTAGATGCAGCGCGGCACCGGGAATCCTCCAGCCCTGTAATGGAGGTAAGCGAGCCTATGATAGTCGTCCCTGGTGCCCTCCCGAATACGGATACCTTCGGCGACGGTGCAGCACGACGCCTCGACACCGCCCCTGTACTCGACCTCGATCTCCTCCCCCCACCCCTTCCTGACGAAGATTGAGGGGGCGAGGTCGTCCTCAAGATCCACGTGGGTAGTCGCCACGACCAACGTGGCCCCGCTCCTCCGGGCCAGTTTCTGGATATTGAACGCCACGATCTTCGCAGTGGTCCTGTCCAGGGTGGAGCAGAACTCGTCGGCCAGCCAGAAGGGCTTCCCCTCGTCGATCATGCGGGCGATCCTGTACCTGTACCTCTGGCCGTCGCTGAGTTCGGTGTACCTCCTGAGGAAGAGGAACGCGTCGTTGAGCCCCACCCGGCTCAGGAGACTCAGGGCCTCGGAGAAGCTGCCCCCCACGGTGTCGACGATGGGCACGTCCTCGTCTATCTCCAGGTCGTCGATGTCCGCCGCCGCCTCCCTCAGGTCCCCCTTCAACGCCCTGAGAAGGGCCGACTTCCCGGAGCCGCTGTCCCCGGTGACGTAGGCGACGTCCCCCTCCGCCAGCCTCAGCTCGAAGTCCCTGTAGAGGACGTGCTCCCGCCCGTCGTCAACGCCTAGGCCGAAGGCCCTTGCGACCTCCGCGGTCCTGTCGGTGAGGGGAGCCCGGGTCGTGAAGCTGATGTCGTAGACGTAGCAGCCCCTCTCCTTGTCGTATCTGCGGGTCCTCCTTTCTGCCCTGACGGCAATGACCTCGTGGGAGGGGGCTTCGGCGGTCAACTTCCACCTCTCTAGGCTTAGTTAGCTAAATTATTAGAGCATTTTCTAAACTGGTGGGTTTATTATCAAGGTCGCATCAGCATCCTCCTCTTCTCCATGAGCGCTTCAGCCTAACCTGCCCGCTCGATACTAATTTCTCAGGACTAGTAGTGCATCCATACTACCCTTATTGCGGAGACTTTATCACATAACTAGAATTCAAAATGCATATGAAACTTCCAAGCCCCCGCAAGGATGCGCATACGCGGACCAACAATAAAGGGCATTTCAGGGTTATCACTATCTTGACACTGTTACTCCTCTCCTCGTCTCTCCCATTCGCGCACGCTGATAATCCATACCCAGATGCAGATGACCGCCTGGAGTTGCCTGACGATTTTCATGAAACAAAAGTAGCTTTACTCACGTGGTCCGGGGCCCTCTTATCAGTTGTAGAGAAAATGTTCGAATACATGAAGTTCACAGTAGAGACCGTCAGCGGGAACGAGATAAAATCCGGAGCCTTGGACGACTTCGACATCCTGGTCTGCCCGGGAGGTAGCGGAAGCCCATTCGATGACCTGGGGATGAACGGGATAAATAGAATTCGAGATTTCATTGAAAACGGGGGCGGTTACTTAGGGATATGCGCTGGAGCGCTCTACGCCAGCGACTATTTCGTGTGGAAGGGCGTCCCATCCTTTGAACCCCCATTCGATGAAGATATCGTGATGGGAACAAACATGAACTTCGACCTATTCCCCGGGGTGGGATACTTCCCCATAGAGGAGATCTCGGTCAACACCGCCATGACCAAGATCAACATCGTCGACCACACACACCCCGTCACCGACTCCCTGCCAGACCACATGCACGTCTTCTACGCGCAGGGGCCCTACCTCGAGCCACACGAGGATGCGAACGTAACAATACTGGCAACATACGATGTGACCGGAGAACCAGCGATCGTGGCATTCCAGTACGGGAGAGGTAATGTGATCCTGAGCGGGGTCCATCCAGAATACGAGATGGACAGCGACAGGGACGGGAACCCCCCCGATCCGGCGTTCTCCGATGAAGGATCGGACTGGCCCCTCGTCGTCGAGGCGATGAAGTGGCTGACCCCGAACCCGGACTCAAGGATCACTCGTACTAAGATAGCTGGTTTCACACCCGAGGCGCTCACGATCGGGATCACCGTGGGTGTACTGCTGCTGTGGTGGATGCGAGAGCACGCCTGATGACGGTCGACACGCAGGCCCGATGCGCGGGACCCCCTCTCCGCTCGCGCCGGTGACCCTGGCCGGTGGTCCTTCTTCTATACTGTTCATCAAGGTGGACCAACGGGACATCCCCAGCTCTCCAATTCCAGCCATCTGATGTGAAACAAGAGAAGGGAAGGGCGGAGCCCGAGCACATCATCGACGAACTGGCGATGAAATTTTTAACTATACTCACCATTGTGTTCACTATGGAAGAATATTCTACGACAGAAGTTGTCTATTTCACCGAACCCGGTAAAAAAAACACAGCACAGACCCTACGAATAGCGAAAGAGAAAACATCCGCCAATCATGTTAAGAGAGTGTTAATCGCATCCACCTTCGGATACACAGTAAAGGCTGCGTTAGACGTCTTCGAAGACATCGACGTCCAGTTCATAGTAGTTGGCGG
This sequence comes from uncultured Candidatus Bathyarchaeia archaeon, assembly GCA_964405275.1. Classification (GTDB taxonomy): domain Archaea; phylum Thermoproteota; class Bathyarchaeia; order TCS64; family TCS64; genus BS750m-G28. Next base: position 4,548 of record CAYONH010000083.1, read on the forward strand.
GAAAAGAAGCCAGTTTCCCAATACATTACACGAAGAACTGCTGGCTGGAGACCACGTCGTGATCTTCCATTCCGAGTACAGTTTCGATTACCCTGAGCTTGCCTGGGAGATCCTTCGTAGATTCTGTGAGGGGATGAAGGTCTGCGTCCAGATGAACCTGATGGTCTCTGACCTAGGAATAATACCCGTCGGTGAAGAGGTCATCGCGGTGGCCGGTACAGGCCGAGAAGACTTTCCGACGGGTGGAGGAGCAGACACAGCCATCGTTATCGAGGCCGTGAAGAGCGAGGACTTCTTTAAACTTGATTTACCTCAGTCTAAATCCAAGATCATTGGAAGGAAAATAAAGGAGATATTGTGTAAGCCACGGTAATAACCGTGCGTGCATCAATGGAAAGGGTAAAACATGTTTGGCTTCACGTAGTTGAGAATCATTCAGCCAATATATTTCCGCCCACTGCACGCCATAGAACAGTGCAAAAAAGCCGTCATGCGCCGTAGCGATCTATATATTATCAGACCGCTGTTGATCTTCACTCATGGAGTTGAACCATCGTGGATAGCGACAAGCTGGTAGAGAAGATCAAGGGGCACATGGAGGAGCTCCACGTCCCCGGGGTCGCCGTCGGCGTACGGCACGGCGACGAATCGTTTACGGAGGGGCTGGGGGTCACCAACGTGGACCACCCCAATTCGGTCGACGAGGCCACCCTGTTCCAGATCGGCTCGATAACCAAGACCTTCGTCGGGACGCTGACGATGCGGCTCGTGGAGATGGGCGAGCTCGAGCTCGACGCCCCCATCAGGGACTACCTGCCGGAGTTCAGGGTCCTCGACGAGGAGGCCTCCGAGAAAGCCACGATGCGCCACCTCTTCACCCACACGGCGGGCTGGGTCGGGGACTGGTTCCCCGAGGACCTGGGGCACGGCGAGGACGCGATTTCACGATACATCGCGACCATGGCGGACAACCCCCAGCTCACCCCCCTCGGCGAGGTCCTCTCGTACAACAACGCGGGATTCAACGTAGCCGGAGGGGTACTCGAGGCGGTATCCGAGAAGCCCTTCACGGATGTCATGCAGGAGATGCTCCTCGACCCCCTAGAGATGGACCACACCTACCTCCTCCCGTGGGACCTGATGACCCACCGCTTCGCCGTGGGCCACTCGGAGAAGGAGGGTTGCGCCTCCGTGGCAAGGCCCTGGTCGATCGGCCGGGCATCGGGCCCAGCGGGGGGCCTCGTCACCAACGTGGAGGACATGCTGAACTACGCCAGGTTCCAGCTGGGCGACGGGACGTTCAACGGAAAACGGCTGCTGGAGCCGGAGTCCCTCCGGAGGCTTCACACGCCTCAGCTGCGGTACTGCCCAGACAACAGCGTCGCCCTGACGTTCTGGGTCGACGATAGCCGGGCCGCGCGAACCCTCAGCCACGGTGGAGGCACCGTCGGCCAGACATCCCTCCTGACGCTGGTCCCAGACCGCGATTTCTCGATCCTCCTGGTGACGAACTCTGTCAACGGCTCCCAGCTAAATCAGAAGGTGACGAACTGGGCCCTCGACCACTACCTCGGGATCGAGACGCCGGAGCTGGTCACGATGGAGGTCCCCCAGGAACGGCTGGCGGAGTATGTGGGCAGCTACGAAGCGACCCTGTCGGCCGCCGATGTGGAATCCAGCGGGGGGAGGCTGGTCATCAGGAGGAGGTCGCTGGGCGGCTTCCCGACGAAGGACATCCCACCTCCTCCCACGGAGCCACGCCCCCCTGTCCACTACGGCTTCTACGGAGAGGACCAAATCGTTGGGCTGGAGGCCCCGAACAAGGGCGACCGGGGGCAGTTCCTGCGAGACCCGAATGGCGGCATCGCATGGCTACGCCTCGGGAAGCGTATCAACCGCCCCCTCTGACTGTAGGCGTGGAACGCCCATCCCCGCCTCCCCCGCGCGCCCACGTGTGCAAGTTAGGACAGGAGTCGGAGATGAATCCAGCAGCTATGGTACCCTACTCTGTCTATACCTGTACTGATAGTACCCGAAGGAGCCCATCATGACGAAGAAACAGGCCACGAGGATCCTCCCGTAGAGCTCCGATACGATGTAGCCATACCAGTTAAGGCCAATGCTCCCCGCCATGAGCAGCAGCAGGTACACCCGGAGCTCCCACGGCCAACTGTCCGGGTGATGCTGGGGCTTCCTACGCGTGATCAGCCGGTACCAGAGATCGTACACCAGGAAGGCGATGATCGGCATCAGAGAGATGATTCTACCGGACTCACCCCTGAGGATGGTTAGCGCCCACAGAACACCGAACGGGACCAGCTGAACGCTGAAGACGGGGGCCAGCTTCAGCTCAAGCTCAGACCTCCCGTGGGCGCGAATAATGTAGACAGCCATGAGAAACGCGTAGTAGACCACCGCAAAGAGGAGGACCAGGTTATCGATGAGAGCGCCTTCCATTTCAATCACGACTCCTGTCGCATCAGTTGATGTCCCTTGATATTAAACGTCCTCAACAACGGTCTTGCGAGGAACCCATTGTTGCGTACGAGTTGGGGGAATGGTCTCCTAGACATGAGGATGCGGGCTGAGAATGGGGAGAGCCATCGCCTAGAGCTTCAGCAACCTCCTCACGTTGCCCCCCCCTTGATGAGGGGCCTCTCCCAAGTCCATGCGCGCGCTGGAGTATTTGTCGGTTATTCGCTTTTATCTAGGTTCTCTAGTATGCGTCTAAGATATCGTTCGAACGTTGCGACCTCATTCGAGGTGAACCCCTCGTAGAAAAGCTCCGTCATCTCCTTCGAAACCTGATCGTACCTGTCCCTGAGCAGCCTGTTCCTCTCGGTGAGGGTGATGAGGGCGACCCGCCGGTCCCCTGGGCTGGGCTCCCTGCGGAGGTGGTCGGCCTCCTCGAGGCGGTCGAGCATGCTGGTGAGAGTGGACTTGCTGAGCATCGTCGCCTGGGCGAGCTCCGTGATGGAGATGCCGTCCTCCTCCCAGAGGACGAAGAGGATCCGCCCCTGGGCGGAGTTGAGCTCTATGCCGTGCTCCCTGAGGAGCCTGTTGAACACCCGCCCCATGAGCTGGTGGACCTTGGAGAGGAGGAAGCCGCCCTCGCTCCTCATAGGGTCCACTCGCAGCGCTCAAGCTTGTGGTAGTACCTGGCCCTCTCCGGCTTCAGGGAGATGACCGTGAAGTCGGGGTCCCCCACCCCCTCGGGGTAGTAGAACTTCCACTCCGGATCCCAGAGGGCCTCCTTCACCCCCATGTCCTCGACGACCTC
>CAYONH010000084.1:0-3145 GCA_964405275.1 uncultured Candidatus Bathyarchaeia archaeon
TTCGAGGACCTGGGGCAGCCCATAGAACCCTAAGCCAGAAAACCCCAGGGCACTCTAAGAGGAGTCCTCTAGGAGGACGCCCCCCTTCGCCTCGATCCTGCCCCTGAAGTCGGAGACCACATCCGCCATCCGCCCCTCGCTCAGCTCCCGGCTCCCCCCCTCCGCCACGATATCCACCTTAATCTCCCTCACGCTCCCTCTCCCCTCCCTCGACTCCGGGGGAGTCGCCGCATTCTTAATGTAGACATCAGGGTAGTCCACGTGCATCTGCCTGTAGATGGGGAAGAACTCCAGGAACTTCACCCGGGCGGTAAGCGTCCTCGCCACGAACTTCGTGGGCGCCCCCTCCTCGATGATCGGGGCAACGAAGCCGTCGAACATCGCCTCCATCTCCACGGGTATACCCGGGAACGTCACAATCAACGTCCCCCCCTCCTGCAGCATCATCCCCGCCGCCAGCCCCACCGGATTCGGGATCGCCCTCGCCCCCTCCACGATCCGAGCCATCCTCTCACCCCTCGCCGTGTACTCAATGCCCCGCGCCTCGTAGCTCACCCTGATCCTCTCGATGGCCCCCTGGTCGTGCACCACGTCCCTGCCCACGACCCGCGCGATCGCATCAACCGTCAAGTCGTCCTCCGAGGGCCCCAGCCCCCCCGTGAAGACGATCATGTCGTCCCCCCGGGTCAATGCGTCCCTGAGGACTCCGCCGATCTCGTCCACCTCGTCACCTATCACCGTCACCCGCTTCAGGTGGGCCCCCAGCTCCACAGCCCTACGCGCCAACCAGTTCGAGTTCGTGTCCTGGATCCGACCGAAAAGCACCTCGTCACCCGTCACGATGACCTCTAGATTATATCCGTCCCGCTGCATCACAGACCCCTCCCCCATCAAAGGATATACGCATTTCCACCGTCAGAAACCCGGCTCTAGCGCCGCCTCAGAGGAACGTCCCCTCCCACCCCGGAGGGCTTCAGGCGGGCAGACCTCGAGCAGCCTCTCTGCCAAGCCACTGGTCTTATACACGATGAAGTCGTGATAGCCCAGGGCCTCCGCCTTCGCCATCCTCCCAGAGGCCACCTCAACTACGTCCCTGAAGATCCCCTCGCCAACAGAGCGCAGGGTCTCGCTCCCGTCGAGGATCGCACCGGCGTTAACGTCCATGTTATCCCCCATCCTCGAGTACGTCCCAGGGTTACCCGTCACCTTCAGCACGGGAGCAATCGCGTGACCCGTCGTGGAGCCCCGCCCCGTCGTGAACGCGACGACCTGCGCCCCGGCGGCCACCATCCCCGTGACCGAGGGAACATCCGACCCCGTGCCGTCCTGCAGCCAGAGCCCGGGCCTGCTCGGGTAGTCGAAGCCGTCCCTGCCCGTCCCGAGCACCCCCTGGATGGGCCTAGTCCCGCCCTTACGGATGGCCCCCAGGCTCTTCTCCTCGATGGTGGTGAGCCCCCCCTCGATATTCCCCTTCGACATGAACCTGCTGTCGATGCCCGCCGCCCTCATCCGCAGCTCCTGCCTACCGATCATGGCGTGGATCGCCTCGGCAGCCTCAGCGTCGACGGCCCTCCTCGCCAGTACGTGCTGGGTCCCCGTCATCTCCTGGGTCTCCCCGAAGACCACAGTCCCCCCCTCGTCCACGAGCATGTCGGCGGCGACCCCCACGGCAGGGTTCGCGGCCAGACCCGAGGTCGCGTCCGAGCCGCCGCACTCGACGGCGAGCATCAGCTTCGACAGGGGGAAAGGCTCCCTTTTGAGCTCCGAGACCTCCTCGGCCATCCCCCGGAGTATCTTCACGCCCTTCTCCGTGGTCCTCACTGAGCCGCCCTCCTCCTGGATGACGAGGGTCTCCACGGGCTTCCCCGTCGGCTCGATCCCATCGGCCAGGACCTCACATGTCAGGGACTCGCAGCCCAGCCCCACCAGCAGAACACCGGCCACGTTCGGGTTCCTCCCCGTCCCTATCAGGGTGTTCGCGACCATCCAGTCGAACCCGCATCCGTGGTGCTGGGTGACCGCCACGGCCCCCTCGACCTGAGCGGCGATCTTCCTCGCCGGCTCGATGCTGCAGTCCATGGGCGTCAGCACGAGGAGGTGGTTCCGGACCCCCACGCTCCCATCCGGCCTCTCGTAGCCGTAGAACACGGTCATGCCCCACCCTCCGCGTACGCGGACGTGGGAACCGTAGCGCTCTCCACGTTATGGGTGTGCACCCACACGCCGACCCCGATGGGAGACGAGGCGATGCCTATGACCTCGCCGTACTTGACGACCTTATCTCCCTTCACAAGTCCCTTCAGCGCAATCTTATGCCCGAAGGATACCTCGCCCGTCATCTTTTGCCTCATAAGGACCTCCCCCGCGGGGGAGAGAACCTCCACCACGTCACCCACTCCCACGTCGGAGGTCACCGTAGCCACATTGTCCCTCTCATCGATCTGGATCGCCTTAGACATACCTAAACGCCCACACATCTGATAATGGGCATGAGGGGGATTAAGATATTTGCTAACGTCTCCCTGAAAATGTGCCGCCTTCCCCGAAACAAAGGGAGGTACCCCTCTAGGGGCATCTCATATGGGGAAATCTCCTGCGTCGAGGTGTGAGGTCAGATGGTGATCTCATTGGGGATACAGGATGTGCCGTCCGGGATGACCGCGACCTTGGAGCCCTTCCCGTGTTCGGATTTCAGCGCCTCGATGACCTCGTCCCAGTCCCTGATCCACGTGGTCTGCTCAGGCAGGCCCAGCTTCATGTCGTAGCTCCTCATCTTGTAGGGGGAGTGGATGATGAGGCGTTTACCCCGTCTGAGAGGCCTCCTCTCCGAGTTCCACAGCCGGGCCCCCCTGTTCTTCCCATGGCGCCCGAAGATCCAGTGGATTATCTCGCCGTTCATGTCGTTGGCTATCAGGACGATGGTTCCATCCTCCTTCACAGAGTTGTAGGCAGGCCACATGCCTATGTTGGCCTCGTTCTCCCTCATGTAGCTGTTCGCCACGACGATGTCCATCTCCTTGGGGGACTCGCACCTGTGCCACCTGTCCACCCCCTTTGCTGCATGCCTCTGGGTCTCCACGAAGTCTCCCGTGTAGAGCTCTATGGGGTTCCTCTCGAGGTTGAGGACGCTATCCAGCTTGAAGTC
>CAYONH010000084.1:3245-7797 GCA_964405275.1 uncultured Candidatus Bathyarchaeia archaeon
TGAGTTTGGAGTGGTGTATTGCTTGAGCAATGAACGTGAGCTATTAATGATCCCGGGACCCACCATGGTCTCACCCCGGGTCCTCCGGGTCCTCGCGAAGCCCGTGCTCAGCCACGTGAGCGGGGAGTTCGTGGACGGCTTCGTCGAGGCCTTGGAGCTGCAGAAGAAGCTCTTCGGGACCGAGGGGACGCCTTTCATGCTCTCCGGGAGCGGAACCCTGGGGATGGAGGCCGCCGTCTCCAACCTCATCGAGAAGGGCGACAAGGTGCTCTGCGTCGAGAACGGCTTCTTCGGCGAGAAGTGGGAGGAGATCGTGGAGCCCCACGGGGGCGTAGTAGACCGCCTCAGGTTCGAGTGGGGGGACGCCCTAGACCTGAAGGTGCTCGAGGAGAAGCTGTCGTCGAACGACTACAAGGCCTTCACCGTGGAGCACGTCGACACATCCACGGGGATCGCCAACCCCCTCGACAAGGTCGGCGAACTGGCGAAGGGGACAGACGCGCTCTACATCGTGGACTCGGTCTGCGGGATAGGGGGGATGCCCGTGAAGATGGACGAGTGGAACATAGACTATTGCCTGACTGGCAGCCAGAAGGCGGTGGGTGCGCCCCCGGGGATCTCGATGTTCTGCCTCAACGAGAAGGCGTGGGACGTCGTGGAGAAACGGAAGACCCCCATTGACGATTACTACGCCAACCTCAAGAGGTGGAAGCCCATCATGGACAACCCCAGAGGCTACTTCGCGACGCCAGCCGTCGGGATGGTCCTGGGGATGCTGGAGGCCCTCCGAATCATCGACGAGGAGGGGCTTGAGGCAAGATGGAGGCGCCACGAGGTCTTCTCCGAGGCCTACAGGGCAGGTCTCAAAGCTCTGAACGTGGACTGGTTCCCCGCCAAGGGATCCGAGGCCCACACGCTAACGGTTCCAGTCATACCCGAAAGCATTAACGACTCGGACATGAGGGGCCTGATGAGGATCAAGTACGGGGTCATCATCGCCGGCGGTCTGGGTAAGCTGGGTGGGAAGACGGTCCGAGTGGGCCACATGGGTAACTGCACAAATAACGACCTCGTTGCCACCATGTCTGCCATGGAGACGTCGCTGAATGAGCTGGGCCACGCCATGGAGGCCGGAGCAGGGGTCGGTGCGGCCGAGAAGGTCTTGACGACCCTCAAAACGGAGGCTTGACCTCCACCCCCCCGGAGATGTTTTATCCGTAAGAACCCTCCCTTTTTCTGTGGCATCGATATTAACCTACCTGCTCATCGGATTGCTCCAAGGTGTCTTGGAGTGGTTGCCCATATCGAGTCAGGGCAACCTCGTCATCCTGATGACGGTCTTCCTAGGCCTGGAGCCTTCTCAGGCCCTCGATCTGTCGGTCTTCATCCACCTGGGCACCGGTCTGGCTGCCCTCGTGTATTTCAGGCGTGAGGTCGTGGATATCCTGCTCCGTAGATCGGAGAGGGATAGGGGACTGTTCAGCTTCCTTCTGATCACAACTATTATGACCGGTGTCATCGGGCTGCCACTGTATATCTTCGCCAGGAGTGCGAGTTTCTACGGGGATGCACTCCTGATCCTGACTGGGGTAGCTCTCCTGGTGACAGGTGTAGTCCAGAGAGGGGTGAAAGTGTCAGGAACGAAGTCATCTGAATCCCTGGATCCCAAGGAAGGGCTTGCCCTAGGCTTCTCTCAGGGTCTCTCGGCCCTTCCCGGACTCTCACGGTCGGGGCTGACGACCTCCGTCCTGCTGTTCAAGGGCTTCTCTGGGGCGGAGGCATTCAGGATATCCTTCCTGATGAGCATTCCCGCCGTCTTCGCCGCAGCAGCGGGCCTGATAGTGATCGAGGGGGTGCCCCCTTTGGGTGTCGGTGTCCTGCTCTCTGTACTGGCCTCATTCATCTCAGCGCTCCTAACTATAGATATACTCCTCAGACTTGCCAGGAGGGTAAGGTTCTGGAGTCTATGCATAGTCCTGGGGTTGATAGCCCTGCTTCCACAGGTCATAAACCTCCTCTGACTGTGTATGAGTAGAAAAAGGGGGGAAGTTAGGGGCTTCTCTATGTGCTCTTAGTGTCCCTGCTTATCGCTGATAGGCCGGCTACGCCCTGTATACCCGCTGCCTTGAGTGTCTCGAGGGGGAGCGCCAAGATTATGGTGTTGCTCTGGTCCTTGCTGACGTCGTTCACCGTGGAGAGTATCCTGAGCTGCATGGCGTTGGGATCAGCCATGTTCTTGGCGGCCGCGGCTAGCATGGTTGAGGCTTTTAGCTCTGCCTCGGCTTTGATGAGGATGGCTCGAGACTCCCTCTCAGCCTCGGCCTGGACGGCGAAGGCCCTCCTCATGTCCTCGGGTAGGCTGATGTCCTGGAGGCCGGCCCGGGCGATGTCGATCCCCCACTCCTTGGCGAGCTTGTCGATCTCATCCTTGAGCTTGATAGCGATCTCCTCCCGGCTCTCCAGGAGGTCGTCTAGGTTGTACTGGCCTATGATGTTCCTGATGGCGGTCTGTGCGTACTTGGACACGGCGACGCTGTAGTCCCTGATCTGGGTGATCACTTTCTCGGTGTCCTCGATAGTCATGAAGACGACAGCGTCGATGCCCACCGAGATGTTGTCCTTGGTGATGGCGGACTGCCCCTTCATGTCAACGGTCATGGTCCTCAGGTCGACTTTCTGGATGGCGTCGATCATTGGTATCCTGAAGTGGAGGCCCGTCTCCACTATCTTTACTATCTTACCGAATCGCAGGACAGCTGCCTTCTCCCACTGCTTGACGATGAAGGCGGAGGAGCCCAATAATGCAAGTGCGATTGAACCTAGGATTACCGTGTTAATTACAAGTTCTAACATTTTTTACACCTCTTCCCATCTTTCCAGAACGATTCTCATGGAATAGATGGGTTACTCTGTTACTCGATAATCGTCGAAGCTTATTAATGCTGGACATTTTTTTAGGGGTTTTAGTCTCCCTTTTTCACTCTCATGGATCCATCTCCTGGACTCAATATGAAGTTATTTCTATGAGGTCCGGCCCACATCTGTTGAGGAAGGGCCATGAAAGTCGTCTTCATTGAGCCACCTAAAGATTTCTGGTTCGTGATGGGAGAGTATCTTCCTCCCCCCACGGCGGCTATTCAACTCGCCGCATTCCTGGAGTCGAGACGCCCCGACGACGAGATCAAGATTATCGATTCCCAGGCTGAGGAGCTAGGCTGGAATGATCTCCGGAGAAGATTGGAGGTCGAGTCGCCAGATCTGGTAGCTGTCAGCAGCCTAGCCACCTGCAACGCCTACGCAGTTGTGCGGACTTTGGAGGTAGCGAAGGAGGTGGCTCCCAAAGCCTTCACAATGACAGGGGGGCAGCACTTCACGGCCCTCGCAGAGCCCAGCCTCGCCGAGTATTCTGTTATTGACGCGATCGTCAGGGGAGAGGGAGAGCTCACCCTCGTAGAGGTGGTGGAGTCCCTGGACTCCGGGGAAGGGCTGGAGAATGTTGAGGGGTTGACATTCAGGCACGGAGATGAGATAATATCGACTGCCCCCAGGCCCCTGATCAAGGACCTCGATAGCCTCCCTATGCCGGGCTACCACTTCGTGGAGGAGAACCTCAGCCGCTACCACTTCAAGATGATGGCGGGGGACAAGCGTTACCTAATCATCGAGGGGAGCCGGGGATGTGACCACGGATGTACATTCTGCAGCCAGTGCTCCTTCTGGGGGAACCGATGGAGGGCGAAATCTGGGAAGAGGATCGCCGAGGAGATGGAGTACTGCCTCGAAAAGTTCGACGCCGAGTTCCTGTGGCTGACTGACGACAACTTCGCCTTCGGCCCACGAGCCGACGATCTGTTCAAGGAGGTCAACGCCCGTGGCCTTGGCGATGACCTCTACTGGTTCGTGCAGGCAAGGGTCGACGACGTGGCGAGGAACAGGGAGTCGATCCCTGAGATGAGGAAGGCCGGGAACCAGTGGGTCCTGTTGGGCATAGAGAGCGGGGACCCTGAGACGCTCTCCCAGTATGGGAAGGGCACTACCCCCGATCAGGCACATCAGGCCATCAGGGTGCTCCAGGAGAATGACGTCTTCGCGCAGGGCACGTTCATCATCGGCAACCGCAGTGACACCCACGAGTCCATCGAGGGGCTCAGGCGCTACATCGAGGTCCTCGACCCCGACCTGGCCATCTTCATGATCCTCACGCCATTCCCGGGAACCGAGCTCTACGAGGAGGCCGTCAAGAACAGCTGGATCGAGGATCGGAACTGGGCCAACTACGACATGATACACGCAGTCATGCCGACGGAGACCCTCAGCACCACGGAGGTCCAGGACGAGCTGTACAGGTGCTACAGGAGCTTCTACGGAAAGTTCTCCCGCAGGATAAAGGGCGTCTTCTCCTCCAACCAGTTCAAGAAGAGGACCTACAGATACATGGCGAGCCAGAGCATCATCATGCAGTTGAGGGATCTGATATAGGGAGGAAGGAAGGCGTCATCTGGGCGTCCCTCGCAGTCTCCCTAGCCGGCGTCATCCTCGTAGCCGCGTTCCT
>CAYONH010000085.1:0-7767 GCA_964405275.1 uncultured Candidatus Bathyarchaeia archaeon
GCCCACGTCCACACATCCAACACCCTCATCAGGGGTGAGGGGCAGGACGTCCCAGAGATAGAGTGGATGCTCAAGACCCAGGCGCCCTTCGGCCCCCACCACAGGCCCGGGGACCGCCTCCTGGGCAGCGCCCTCGGGGTCCTCGAGGCAGTCAAGTGTGGTACCACCTGCTTCGGAGAGATCGGGGGCGACTTGGCCCCGGCGGCGGAGAAGGTCTTCGGCCCCTCGGGGGTGAGGGCCCACCTCGCAAACACCATCAACGAGATCGGCCCGGGCTCCAGGCCCGACCCCCACAAGCCCTACATCTTCTTCTCGGACATCGGCGAGAGGAAGCTGAAGCAGAGCATCGAGTTCATCGACGAGTGGGAGGGAGCCTTCGGCGGCAGGATAACTACCATGTTCAGCCCCCACGCCGCCGACATGATGAGCGAGGAGCTGCTCCTCAGGGTGAAGGAGGAGGCCAACAAGCGGGGGATGATGTCCCACATCCACATCGCCCAGGGGGGCAGGGAGGCCATCCAGATCAAGCTCAGGTTCAACACCTCCACGGTGAAGTACCTAGACAGCATCGGCTTCCTAGACAACACCATCATCGGCGCCCACTGCCACCAGACCAGCGACGAGGAGGTCGCCCTCCTCGCGAAGAGCGGGATGCGCTACGTGAGCTGCCCGGCGAGCATAGGGGTGATCGACGGAATCACTCCTCCGTTGGCCCTCTACCTCGCCTCGGGCGGCGTCTCCGCGGGCATCGGCTCCGACCAGGCCAGTGGGAACAACCACCACAACATGCTGGTGGAGATGAAGGTCGCCGCCCTCCTGAATAAGTGCCGCCACACAGACCCCACGGTGCTCCCCGCGTGGAAGATGCTCCGCATCGCTACCATCGAGGGGGCGGAGACCATCGGCCTCGGCGACTCCATCGGCTCCCTGGAGCCCGGGAAGAAGGCCGACCTCATCATCCTGAACCTGAAGGTCCCCCACATGATGCCCATCATCACCACCCCCGTGCCCAACGTCGCCCCCAACATCGTCTACAGCGCCAGGGGCGACGAGGTGGAGACGGTGATCATCGACGGCAACATCGTCGTCAGGGACCACGAGGTGCTCACAATGGACGAGGAGAAGGTAATGGAGGACGCCCAGAAGGCCTCCACAGCGATAACGGAGTCCGCTGCCGAGGACTACTTCAAGGCTGACAGCTACCTGGCGAAGGCCGTCAAGAAGGGGCTCCTCTAAGGGACACCTCCTTTTCTCCATTTTCTAAACAGCTTCTCCTTTAAATCAGCCAGGCTCCATGAGAAACTATATTAACGCAACCGCCAAGGCAAGGAAAGAACCCGGAGAATCCCACATGAAGCGAAAGGCAATCCTGAGCATAGCGGGCGTCGTCTTCGTCGCGGCCGTCTCCACCTATGTGCTCTGGCGCTGGACGACCAACCCCGAGTCACTGGGGCAGATAGGGCTCGGGAGCATCTTCGTCGTCTCCATGGTGAGCCACCTCACCGTCGTCGCCAGGGACATGTTCATCCCAATGTACCTCCCCCTCGCCTCAATCTACCACCCACTGGCGCTTGGACTCTCGGCGGGGATAGGGGCGGCCATCGGCGAGGTCACCACATACCTCCTGGGCTGGGGGGTCGCCGAGTCCATGAGGGACCAGGAGGGGGAGGACAACCGCCTCGCCAGGTGGATCAGGCAGTACGGCCTCTGGGCGGTGCTCCTCGTCGCGGTCACCCCGCTCCCGGACACCCCCATCATCCTCCTGGCTGGCTCCAACAAGCTTCCCTTCGTGAAGCTCTTCATAGTCGAGTGCATCGGCAAGACGACCCTCTACACGGTAGGCGCATTAGTGGGTGGCATCGTCTTCATGAGCCTCACCGGGGCGGTTGGGGGATGGATGGCCTCACTGCTCATGGTCGTGGGCTCCCTGGCCTTCTGCGTCCTCGTCACCTGGAAGAGGAGCAGGGACGTCATCTTCGGCTGGTTCGAGCGCCTCTTCAGCTAGCCTCTCAGCTTCAGGAGATCGTCCGCTGACAGAGTGTTCGCCACGTCCCCTGCCTCCAGCCAGCCCCGCCGTGCAACCGAGACCCCCAGCGCGAGGAAGTCCAAGTGGCCCGGGGCGTGGGAGTCGGTCCCTATGGAGAGCTTCACGCCCTGCTCCTTAGCCGTCCTGGAGTTGACGTCGTCCAGGTCTAGGCGGTCCGGGAAGGCGTTTATCTCCATCATCACCCCCTGGGAGGCCGCTGCCTCGAAGACCTCCTCGAAGTTCACTGCGTAGGGCATCCTCCTCTGGATGAGCCTCCCCGTCAAGTGCCCAATCGTTGAAACGTACTCGTTATGGATGGCGGATACGATCCTCTCCGTCATCTCTCCCTCGGTAGCCCTGAAGCCCGAGTGGACGCTCGCCACGACCCAATCCAGGTCCCGGAGCACTGAATCGGGGAGATCCAGGCTCCCGTCGGCCATTATATCGCACTCCACGCCCCTCAGGACCCTGAAACCCTCCGCGGACTCGTTATACGCGTCGATCTCGGAGATCTGCGCCCTCAGGCGCTCCTCGTCCAAGCCGTTGGCGATCACAAGGGACTTGGTGTGGTCGCAGACGGTGATGTACTCCAACCCCATTCCACGGGCTCTAGCGGCCATCTCCTCGATAGTTGCGTTCCCATCGCTCCACTTCGTGTGGAGGTGGAGGTCGCCCCTGATGTCGCTCAGCTCCACGAGGGACGGCAGGCTCCCCCCCATGGCGGCCTCGATCTCCCCTCTGTTCTCCCTCAGCTCCGGGGGCATCAGGTCCATACCCAGGACCCGGTAGATACCCTCCTCGTCCTCCCCGGCGACACGCTTATCCGTGTCCCGCTCGTAGAGGCCGTACTCGTTGAGCTTGTACCCTGCCTTGACGGCGATTGTCCTCAGCTTCACGTTGTGCTCCTTGGCGCCAGTGAAGTACTGGAGGGCGGCGCCGTAGTCCCCCGGCTCCATCACCCTGATGTCCACCTGGAGGTTCCTCTCCAGCACCACCGTGCTCTTTGTTGACCCCTGGGCCAGCACCCTGATGACGGGTGGCATGGAGACGAAGCGCTCCACCACCTCCTCGGGCTCAGTCGATGCCACAAGGACGTCGAGGTCGCCTACGGTCTCCTTCCTCCGCCTTGCTGAGCCAGCGAACTCGATCTTGAGGACCGCCGGGGAGTCGGACATGTACGCCTTGATCTCGTCCATGACGGGGAGGACGGCGCCCAGGAGGAAGCGCCCCTGCATCATCCTGTGCTCATCGATGCTCCTCTGGAGGTTCTCCTCGGTCTTGGGGCCGAAGCCCTTCAACCCCCTTATCCTCTGCCCCTTGATGGCCTCCTCCAGGTCGTCTATCGAGGTTATGCCCAGCTCCCTGTTTAGGGTCATCGCCCTCTTGGGGCCGACGCCCTCCAACGCCATGAGCTCGCGTACCCCCTGGGGCAGTGACTCCCGCAGCTCCTCGAGGACGACGCTGGTCCCAGACTCCAGGACCTCCACGATGATCGCGGCTATGCTCTTCCCGACGCCGGGGATCTCCTCAAGCTCACCCCTCCCGTGGACGTTCCTGACGTCGTCTGTGAGGGCTGTGATCCTCTGGGCCGCCATGTTGAACGCGCGGCTGCGGAACCTGTCCTCCTTGATGGTGAGTATCTCCCCTATCTCGTAGAGGACCTCTGCGACCCTGGCGTTGGCGCTCATCTTCCTCAGATTGGGATGTGCTCCGCTGAAATTAAGCTTGGGATGGATGGAGGGGGCTCACGGAGAAGGTGTCATAAAAAAATCGGAATAGCTCCGACCTGGTTCAATCCGCCTCGATGGGCGCTATAGGCTCTATATCCAGAAGCTCACTAGTGCTGAGGTCGTCCCTCAGCCCCATCCGTTCATCGGCTGGGCCGAACATGCACCTCTTGCCGTCTTCGACCCTGTTGCAGTATGCCACGGCTCCCTCCGGCAAGGGCACGAAGTTAAAGTCAGGGCAGTCTACGCAGACACTTGGTATGTACCAGTCCTGTGAGTGTATGAACAAGGGCTTCCTGAGCGGTTCCTCCATCATCAACCATCCCCCAAAAACGTCAGATTATATCCTTTTTCTTTACCCTTAATAACTGGGTTATGGAGGCATGAAAAGGAATAAGCCACTGAAACAGAGCTATCTCTGCTAGATATCTATTTTTAATCCATCTTTTCAGGCCATGCGCCCCGGAAAAGCCTCGAAAAACGGACCCATCCTATGTCGAGGGGGTGTTCCTCATGCATATGTAGATGCCCACGAGGGTGATCGTCCCCCCTATCAGCGTGAGGCTCGACGGAGCCTCGTTGAGGAAGACGTACGCGAGGATGGTGGCCCCCACCGGCTCCCCCAGGAGGCTGATGGAGACGAGGGAGGCCTCCAGGTACCTGAGGGTCCAGTTGTAGACTGTGTGGCCGAAGATCATGGGGACGACGGCGATGGCCAGGAAGAGGGCGTACTCCCTCACGGGGAAGGGCCCCATGGGGGTCCCCGAGACGAGGCCGCCGGCTATCAGCGTAACAGCCGAGACGGCGTAAACCGGGGTGACATATGTGACAAGGTCTAACCCCTGCCTGAGCCTGCGGCCCGCGAGGATGTAGAGTCCCAGCATGATGGCCCCAACGAGGGCGAGGAGGTCACCGTAGAGGCTTGCCTGCCCGGCCCCAGCGTCCCCGTAGGCGATCAGCGCGGCGCCCGCGAAGGCTACCCCTATACCCGCCAGGGTTCCCCTGTTGATCCTCTCCCCGAGGAAGAAGTGGGAGACGGCTGCAACGAAGATGGGGTCGATGTGGACGAAGATGACGGAGCTGGCGACCGAGGTGAGGCCGAGGCTCGTAATCCAGGATGCGAAGTGGAGGGCCAGGACGACCCCCACGCCTGTGAGTGTCAGCAGCTCCCCCTGGCTCAGCTTGCGCAGCTTGGCAAAGCCCCCTGTCCACATGAAGTATGGGAGGAGGATGAGGGTCGAGAAGGTGAGGCGGTAGGCTGCGATGGCGAGGGGCCCCGAGTCGCTCATCCGTATCAGGACCGAGGCCGTGGAGACGGCTACGATGCTGACGGCGAGTGCGAGCCTCGGCGGGAAACTGGGCCTCTCGCTCAACGGAATCAGGATTGATTTAGGGTGGAAGTATAAAACTTGGGCCTCACGCCAGGGAAAATGATAAACTGGGTCAGACGATATTCATCTCCGAACAGGTATGACGATATTCGAGGTTGAGACCTGGAAGGTGAAGCCCGGTAAGGAGAAGGAGCACGAGGAGGCCCTCAGGGCCTGGATGAAGTGGGTGAGCGAGCACCGGGATCTCTTCCCGGAGTGGAAGAGCCTCAGGTACATGGTGAAGTACATCGCCAGCGAGGGGACAGACCGCCACATGATGATCTGGGAGTACGACAGCCTCGCAGCCTTCGAGGAATACAAAGCCAGGCGGAAGGACTACACGGGGCCCTACGAGGACTACAAGAAGGTCGACCCCTACTACATGGACCTCTTCGAGCACACCACGATGACCGTGGAGGTCTGGAAGCCCCTGGACAGGGACCTCTGGATAGAGTAAACCCCAGACCGGAGGACATATCCCCCCTCTCAACAATTTATGATGGCCATGCATCCGAGGCGACAGCTATTTCTGGATGAAACGGGTAGCGAAGGCACGGATGGGGCTGAACGACAGCGTATTCGGCTGTTAAACTGGAATATATCCAACCCCTCAAAAAGGAGAGCCGTAGAGCAGGTCAAATGGATCCGAAGTGTCGACCCCGAGATCGTCATCCTCACAGAGACCAAGCTCTCTGATGGATGCCGGTATATTCATGACAGGCTTCTCGCCCTGGACTACGGAGTGGTTTTTCCCGAGCCGCTGAACCATGGCTACGGCGTCATGCTGGCTTCTAAACATGAGTTCACAGAGACCGGATTCTCAGGTTACGTGGAGGCGGATCACAGGGCGAGGGTCGCCTCAATCATGCTGGGTCATGCTGGCTTCGAGTTCGAGGTTACTGGTGTCTACGTCCCGATCTGGAGGGATGAGAGGAAGCGGCGGTTCCTCGAGTGCCTCATAGATGGAATGAGTAAAGACGAAGCCATATCCAGGGTCTTCTGCGGGGACCTCAACATCCTGGAGCCTGATCACAAGCCCCGGTACCCCAAGTTCGAGGACTGGGAGTACTCGTTCTACGAGTCCCTGCTATCTCTTGATCTTTGCGATGTCTACCGTCTCTTCCATCCGGATGAGGTCGAGTACAGCTGGGTTGGTTGGAAGGACAACGGGTACAGGTACGACCACGTCTTCGCATCTCAGGGGATAATCCCCTTCATCTCGGACTGCCGCTACCTTCATGAGCCCAGAATGTCCAGGCTGAGCGACCACTCAGCCATGCTTGCCGTGCTCGATCATAGTTGATGCGTGGGCTGTCCTCACTCGGCACCCTTAAGCGACCTGAAGAGCAGGTCTACATCCATCTCCAACGCCGCAACAGGCATATCGAGGTCCCAGGCCTCGAGGACCTCGGGCTTCACCTCTCCGGCCCAGCAGAGGGGCTTCCCATCCACCGATGCGATGAAGCGCCGTCCATCTATGAAGCAGTCCCAGCCTCCCTCATGGATCTCCACGGGGAGCCCCAGGTTCTCCAAGACGGCGTTGAGCATCGCCTTGGTCTCCGAGAAGTTCGCTCTGGCGTGGCAGAGGACCACAGCTAGGCGTCTGGTGGACCTGGCCCCCGTCTCCGTTGAGGAGTCGATGAGGACGACATCGTCGACCTCGTAGATGTTCTGCGGGTACGGGTGGTGCTTATTGTTGGTGAGCACCTCTATGAGGCTGGGGGTGAGCCGGTTCCTCAGGGAGTCGTAGGCATCCATCTTGGGGTTCGACGTCTCTGCTATGGGCTCCTCGGGGAGGCCCATCCGGGTGAAGAGCTTCTCCCTGTTGGACATCATGAAGGTGAGGACCTCCTGGAGGCCGAAGCCCACCATGAAGTTCCTGAGCCCCCTGCTGAAGACCTCCAGGGGCTCCTCCCCAGCCTGGGAGGCGATGTCGGGCACCACCGGGACGACGTTGTCGTACCCGTAGGCGATGGCGACGTCTTCGACGAGGTCCATGGGGTGCATCACGTCCGTCCTGTAGCGGGGGACCCTGACATTGAGCGTGTCACCCGCGACCGCCCCGTGGCCCATCATCTCCAGGTACTTGGCCGACTCCTCGGGCGACAGGTCGAAGCCCAGCGTCCTGACTATGTACTCGTTCTCCACAGTCATCTCCCGGGGCTCAAGGTAAGGCGTCACGATGGTCTCTCCATCGTGGTACTCGTTCCTGACAGAGTAGATCTCGGCTCCCCTGTCTGCGAAGGTGGTGGTGATGATGTTGAGGGTCTCGGTGATGGCCTTCAAGTCGGTCCCCGTGATGTCGATGAATATGTCGGTGGTTGCCTCGTCGATGCGGGTGTACTCGCCGTTGATGATGGGGGGCATGCTCAGGACCATCCCCTTCGCGTCGACGATCATGGGGTACTCCTCGAAGCCCTCGACGATCCAGGCGTACTCCCTGCCCGTGTGCATCTCGGTGAGCATCCAGGTGAGGTCCTTCTCGAAGCGCTCCCCCAGGGGCCTGAACTTGAACTCCGGGGGCTTGGTCGTATACGTTATGGGGAACTCGATGGGCTCCAGGTTGTGGAGGCCGATGGCGACCTTCCGGCGTCTCCTGCCGTGGGTGACGTGGAGCTTCTCCTGCATCTGGATGATGCTCCTG
>CAYONH010000086.1:0-3634 GCA_964405275.1 uncultured Candidatus Bathyarchaeia archaeon
GCTTCGCGGCGAAGGCTGTCAAGGAGGGGATCTTCGAGACGATCATGATACCCTACAACTACCTCACGCTGAAGCCCGAGGAGGAACTCCTACCCCTCTGCAAGAAGCTCAACGTGGGCACTGTCATCATGAAACCCTTCGGGGGAGGGGCCTTCTCGAACGCCAACACCGCACTGAAGTTCGTGCTGGGAAAGGAGTTCGCTGACGTCGTCATACCCGGGATGGCTCATGTCCACGAGGTGGATGAGAACCTCAGCGTGGCCTCTGGTCCCACGTCTCTCACCGCAGGGGAGCTGTCTCTCATCGAGAAGGACAGGGCTGAACTCGGGAGCGAGTTCTGTCGAGCCTGCAACTACTGCCAGCCCTGCCCCCAGGAGATAGGCATCTCCTTCCTGCTGCGTGCCGAGACCCAGTCCCTCAGGAGGATGGGCTGGAGGCCCGGGACCGAGGAGAGGTTCGCCGACATGATCGAGAAGGCGAGGACATGCATCGAGTGCGGGGCCTGTGAGGAGCGCTGCCCCTACCATCTCCCCATACGGAAGCTGGTCGTGGAGAAGGCTGACTCCCTTGAGAGGCTCCTAGAAGCGAGAAAGGCGTGATAACCACCCCTTTTTTTATCAATTTATCTCACTTTTCGGTTGTATTCGGACTTTTTAGCAATAATTGAAATAAAACAATCTCATTCTTCGTTTAAAAAGGGATGAAAACAACCTATCATTCACATGGAACTGGAATATGATATCTTTGATTCGTAATGCCTTTAAGAATCAGAACAGAGAGTTTGTAAGTTGACCCCCCCTCGAAGGTTTACATCCAGTAAAAGGAACTACGGTAAAGTAAACCCCTTAATTCCTCTGTTCTTCATCGTCGCCCAACTGGCTGCGTATCTAGCTGTCTTCCATACCGGGCTCCTCAGCGGAGTCGTTGACAGCGAAGAGGAGAGTGGACGAATCGAGATAGTCGATGTGAGCTGCACGCAAGACGAGTACGAGAACTGGGAGGTGAAGGTCTCGATCAGGTGTGTAGATGAGGTCGACTTCTGCCTATCCAAGATGTTCGTAAAGGGCATGGAGGTCTCCAGCTACCGGGCGGACCCCCCAACCTCGAAGGTGAGCACCCTTACCACAGATGCCGGGACCGAGAGCGTCGTTCCCAGCGGTGAGGAAGCCGAGATGAGGGTCTGGATCGGAAGGGACTTCGGGATGCTGCAGCCCACGCAGAGGGTATCCATCAGGATCCAGGACTCCGTCGGGGAAGTGTACACGATTTCAGTGGTGCTCTCCGGTTCCCTCTAGAAACGCTCCGGGTAGAAAAGTGGGGTAGGCTACCCCTTGTATGTCAGGGAGAATCCGGCGTATACCTTTACCCCTAGCACGAGGTTCTCAACGGTGACGTACTCATCGGGCTGGTGGGCCATCCCCACTAGGGAGGTGCCGTAGCCGAGGCATGGGATGCCCGCATAGTTCTTTATGCTGATTGCGTCCGTGCCGCCGGTGAGGATCTTGATGATCGGTCTCTTCCCTGTGAACTTCTGTATGGTGTCGGAGAGTTGGTGGGCGAACGGGGAGTTGGGTGACTCGTGGTATCCCGCGGTCTCCCCGGCCCTGACCACTGCCTCGACGCCCTGTACGTTGGCCTCCTTGACCAGCTCCTCGATCCGCTCCTTCACCTTCAGGGGTTTGCTGCCCGGGGTGAGCCTGATGTCGAAGGTGGCCTCGGCATAGTCGGGGACGACGTTGCTCTTGACCCCGCCGCTGATTATGTTGCAGGCGACCGTGGGGTAGTGGAACAGGCGCTCCACGCCCCTCTTCTTCTCCTCGGTGTCCAGGTCCTGGGTCTTCCTATAGAACACCAGGGAGTCCTCGATGGGCTTATCCAGCTCCTCAGGGAGTTCGAGCCTGTAGTCCCCTATCTTCTCCACCCAGGGGATGACCTTCCTGAGCTTCGTGATGGCGTTGTCCCCGAGGTAGGGGGTGCTGCCGTGGGCCGTCTGCCCTCTGGCGATGAGCCTCGTACCGGCCCCTCCCTTGCAGCCGAGATCAATACTAGGGAGTTCCATCCCTCCGCCGTTCCCGTCGCCGATGACGCAGACGTCGCCCTTAAACCTCCCCGACTGGGCGAGCCACCGTGCGCCCTCCCCGCCCCCTATCTCCTCGTCAGCGGTGAACCAGAACTCGACGGAGTTCTCTAGGGAGTTGTGCTCACTGAGGATGCGCGCCGTGACCATGGCAGCTGCGCAGGCCCCCTTCATGTCGCTGGTGCCCCTGCCCCAGACCCTGCCGTCGTCGGTTATCTTCCCGCTGTAGGCGGAGTGGGTCCACGCGTCGGGCTCCCCGGCGGGGACGACGTCGAGGTGGCCGACCCAGAGGATCCTCCGCTTAGATGTGCCCCCGAGCTTTGCGACGATGTTGGGCTTAGCGGGATCGTTTGCGTGGATCTCATTCTTGATGCCGTGGTCGTCTAGGTACTCCTTGATGTAGTCCACGCATCCGTCTGTCCTACCCTCGGGGTGGGCGGAGTTATACTTAACGAGGCCGGAGCAAAGCCCCGCGACCTCCGCTTCGGCTTTCTCCGCCTCCTCTACAATCTTTTCGAAGCTCATTATGCTACACCTTCATTGGTCATCGATAAACTGCTATAAAATATATTCTGGAAGACACAAGAACTTGAAACTAAGCCCGTGGGTGCAGAAGTAGATTTTTCGCTAGTCGTAATCCATAAAAGAAACTAAAACAAAAGGAACATGGAGAATTCTAAAAATGGAGGAAAAAAAGAAGCTGACAACCAGTTCCGGCTCTCCAGTTGACGATGACCAGAACAGCATCACTGTGGGACCAGCAGGTCCAGTCTTAATACAGGACATACACCTCATCGACAAATTAGCTCATTTCAACAGGGAGCGCATCCCTGAGCGCATAGTTCACGCAAAAGGCGCGGGGGCATACGGATACTTCGAGGTAACCCACGACCTAACAAATTACACCAAGGCCAAGTTCCTCTCAGAGGTGGGAAAACGCACGGAGTTAGTGGCACGCTTCTCCACGGTCGGAGGCGAGAAAGGATCAGCAGACGCAGAACGAGACCCTCGTGGCTTCGCCGTCAAATTCTATACGGAAGAGGGGAACTACGACTTCGTGGGTAACAACACGCCTGTCTTCTTCATACGAGACCCGATCAAGTTCCCGGACTTCATACATACGCAGAAGCGTAACCCGGTCACTAACGTCAAGGACCCTGACATGTTCTGGGACTTCCTGTCCCTGACTCCGGAGTCCGTACATCAGGTCACAATTCTGTTTTCCGACAGGGGAACACCTAAGACGTTACGGCATATGAACGGGTACAGCGGCCACACTTTCATGTGGTACAACGAGAAGGGCGATTACGTCTGGGTTAAAATTCATTTCAAGACGGCTCAGGGGATTCAGAACCTGACGCGGCAGGAGGCCGGGGTGCTGAAGAGTAAGGACCCCGATCACGCCACACGCGACCTGTTCGAGGCCATCGAGAGGGGCGATTATCCGGCTTGGAACGTCTATGTGCAGGTCATGAAGCCCGAGGATGCTGAGAACTACAGGTTCAACGTCTTTGATGTCACGAAGGTCTGGCCACAAGGAGATTACCCGTTGATCCC
>CAYONH010000086.1:3734-7586 GCA_964405275.1 uncultured Candidatus Bathyarchaeia archaeon
GATGGGTTCATGCGGCGGGCTTCGGGTCATGAAGGCGCCCCTAACTACTATCCGAACACCTTTGGAGGTCCTGAGCCTGACGCCTCTGCTAAGTGGCCCAGTGTCAATGTATCCGGGGCTTCAGGTCGCCACGTTTACGTTCATCCTAACAGTGACTTCGTCCAGCCGAGGGCCCTGTATGAGAGGGTGATGACCGACGTTGACCGTGACCACCTCATAGGAAACATAGTCGACCATCTCGGTGGGGCTAAGAAGGAGATACAGACTAGGCAGACGGTTCTCTTCTACAAGGTCCACGAGGAGTACGGCGCGAGGGTGGCTGAAGGCCTCGGGTTAGATGTCGAAGAAGTTAAGCGACTCGCTGAAGCGTAATATTAACTACCTCCCCTTTTTTTTTACGCACGCAATGCTCACAGGAGTCTCTCGGTCTGGGAAAGGCTTTTAGATTGTCGGTGTTGGTTTATGAGGAGGGCGAGTTTCGTCCTGTGCCGGGGTTTCCTAGCCTGGTAAGGAGCAGGCCTGCTAAGTCTGTGACCGTAAGGTCGCGAGGGTTCAAATCCCTCTCCCGGCGCCACTAAAAATGACCGTTTTAGGCACTTTTTAGGGTTTTTTTTTGGGTATTCACGCGCAGGCAGATTAAATAATTGAGATGAATTGGCAGGAGAACGGTGTTTGTCTTTCTGTCAAAGGCCTCCCTCAAACGAGAGTACACGGGACACCTCAATTCATCGCGATTGAGGAACCAATGATGGTCTGAAGACGCCCTCCAAACCCCTCGAGACACATGGCACCAGCTACCCCATCCCTCCATCCCCAGGACCCACCTCACGCGAAGAAGGCCACGCTCTGCCTGAGCTCCGGCCTACCGATGCGGAAGGCGGCGATAGCCACCGCGTAGACCACCATCAACACCAGGCTGACATGAATGCCCACGTTCTCCAGACCCTGCCAAGTCAACCTGCCATACCCGAGCCTGCTCTTCACCCTCCCGATGAACCCCTCCACCAACGCCCTGAGCCTCTTATAGATCACACGCTTGTACTCCGGCCCCTCCACATCTATCCTGTCCTTCACTGTCAACACGTCAGGAGGATTCACCCGCCGCTTCATGCTCCTCCAGGCGACGAGGGGGGCCATCCTCCTCGCCTCAAGGGCCTCGAAGACCCTGCGGGACTCGAAGCCACTGTCCCCCGCCAGCAACTCCACCTCCAGATCCTCTCCGAGAACTCGGTCCAGCAGAGGCTCCACGAGGAGAGGCTCGTTGACGTTGGCAGGGGCCTCGACGTGGCCCAGAGGGAAGCCCTCGACGTCGGTGAGGAACAGGCTCCTGTATCCGAGGTAGAATCCCTTTCTGCCTCTTCCAAGCCTTGCGTCGGGGTCGCCGCGCCCTCGCTTGTTGTCGTCAAGGCTTCTGCTGCTCCACGCCCTGAGGTCGGTGCCGTCCACGCATGCGGCCTGGATGAGGCCTGCGGCGGACAGGGGCTGAGACTCCCTGAGGCTTAGGGCTTCTCTTCTGAGCCAGGCCTCTATGATGCGGAAGCCCTCTGCTCCGATCCGGTTCTTCATCTGCGAGAAGTGGGCCTCCGTCGGGGCTTTCTTCCCGTATCCGCAGGCCTTTCTGAGGCAGGGGTCTCTCTTCAGGCGTTTCACCAGATCCTTGACGTAGGGTATCTGGAGGAGTTGTCGGAGCATCAGCGCCCGGAGGTCCCACTCGGGGTCGTACTCCACGGGCCTCCCGGGGCCTTCTGTGTGGAGGTCTGTCCAGAGGGTGGGATGGATTGGAGTTAAATTCAGGTTCTCGAATAGTAGCTTGGGAGAACCGGTCTCCTTCATCCCTCCTCAAGATGATGGAGTACGGCTCTCCCAAATAAACCATGAATTAATTAATCGGCCTGCGCGCGTTACTTTAAAAATACACTCAAGTTTTATATTAAGATAATATTGAATTTAATAATGGATGTATCGGATATAGGTGCGCGCGCAATGACAGGAGAATTATATCATGAGTAACCAGAATCAGAGTTCAGGATCGCTATTACTCCTTATTCCTGATGATATAAAAGGAGCCAGAATAGGCAGTTGCATGAACACACTCACAAAAACGTTCATGTATGATACGCCAAGTTTTGATCCTAGAAAATTGAACTCCAAAGGCCTTTTACGGTTTATTGATGGCAAAGGAACTTTCAAGGTCACGGCTAATTCTTCATCGTATGCAAACGCCGAAGGCTCATTTTTTAGTTTGGACTCTAAGGCGGAAGGTTCAGCTTGGGGCTGTAAAGCCTCCTTAGGGTACAAAATGGGGCTTGCCAAGAGATCAGCGGCTGGTGGATATGGGCTCAATTGCTTCGTGTCATATGTGTTTGAGGGACAGTCTATACACCTTCTAAAAAACCAGAGCCCTGAAGAATATTACAACTGTATGATGGAGAGTTTTCAAGAAAGATATGACAAGATAATGAACTCAAAGACTATCCCGGATTACATTAAGTCTTACAACGAATTCACTGAGGCGTGTGGTGATGGATGTGTGACGACGCAGTATTTAACCTCAGGCTCCGCATTTAGGATAACGCTCAAGCAAGACAGTGAAGAGGAATCAAAAAATCAGAAGTATGGAGTAGCCGCGGCCATTAACACTCCTTATGGAGGCGGAAGTGTCGCCACAGAATGGGGTAAAGACACAGCAAGTGCAATCAAAGAAACGAGTCTGGAGGTAATCTATGAGGACCTACCTCAGGATACACCTACTGGAGAATGGTGTAAAGATATGTTTAAACAGTTTATGGGCCAGGCAATAAGCTTCTTAGCAGAAAAAGCGCATGCGCCTTCTCCTCCAGAAATAGCAAAAATCGAATCGCCGAAGATTCCTAAACTAAAACCGGGGAAAAAGAAGATTCCAGAGGATTCAAAGAAGAAGGGTAATGAGGTGGAGATTGAAAATACGTTAATTAAACAGTTGATGTTTGAAGACGGATTTAAGGATGTCAAGAAAGCTGAAGACTATACTTCGGACGATATCGAGGAGTATAAAAAAGCGCAGAATGAGTTAATCGAAAAGTTGAAACCCGAACAAGTTGTCAAAGAAGCCAAGAATTTGCCACTTCTGGCTCCTTCATCAGATATTGAACACAAAGCGGAGGTGAAGTCAAGAAGATTAGGGCAGGCTCGCGTGCGCGCGGCGACTGCGACTACCGTAGGGATGTCAGATACGGATAAAGATATCTGGGATTTGGGCGGTTATATCCCATTTGCCTATGAAATCACGCCATGGAAAGAATTGTTTCCAGCTCTCAAATTCGAGCTGCCCTCGTCGTTCACAAGCATAAATATCGCGAAGATATTTATGTTCTATCTCACAAGGTTAGAGTTTTCCCAATACTTGATGTTCCTGAACGATGTGGGGCCGGTCTTGTGTGAGAACGACCAGATTAGGAGTGATGCAGCAAACTTTACACAGTATTGTAAGAACTTTTTGGATGTTATTTCGAATGAACTCAAACACAGTGATAATTTTTCAGAAAAGGCATGCAATAGTCTAATCCAAAACTTTGAACAGAAGTTGTACGCCAAAAACGACTTCTTCAGTAAAAAAGTATATAGGACTTTTTTCGATAAATACCAGCTCTTTGCGGACAATCCTTATGGATTTGTAGTTGTTGCGGATGACAAAGAATATTTTGTTGAACTAACAAAGTCGCGCACGCGCGAACTGCCTCATCCTTTTGGAGTTGGTCCAATCCTGGAGGTTGCCCATAGAGTATATCCTGTTATACTAAACGAGTTCGAGTTAAATCTGGTATTCTATTCCCGGGTCAATGGTATGGGATTTAAAACTGTAGAGCTTCCAAG
>CAYONH010000087.1:0-7575 GCA_964405275.1 uncultured Candidatus Bathyarchaeia archaeon
TCCTACTTAATTTCTAAACAGCCTAGCGCGCGAGTTACTTTTGTTTTAATCATCATTTTTCATACACCTTGCTCATTCACATTATATATTATTCGCGCGCGTAGGTGTCGCTGCTTGTACGTGGCAGGCGACCCATCGATCGTTTCCCACCTTCACCAGGCCTGGCTCGACCTGCGAGCAGCGTTCTCCGGCCTCACAGCACCTCGGGTGGAACCTGCAGCCCTCCGGCAGGTCGATGGGCGTCGGAGTCTCCCCTGTGAGGGGGATCCTCTCCCTCTGGGCCTCCGGGTCCGGTACCGGCACGTTGCTGATGAGAGCCTTGGTGTAGGGGTGGAGGGGTTCGAGGATCACCTCCTCCATGGGACCCCTCTCCACGACCCTCCCGAGGTACATGACCATCAGGTCGTCACCGACGTACCTGGCCTGGGCTATGTCGTGGGTGATGTAGAGGAAGGTGAGATCGTACTTCTCCCTGAGCTCCTTGAGGAGGTTCAGTATCTCGGTCCTGATCGATGCGTCCAGCATGGATACCGGCTCGTCCGCGACGATGAACGTGGGCTCCAGCATGAGAGCCCTAGCGATGGCGACCCTCTGCCTCTGGCCGCCGCTCAGCTCGTGGGGGAACCTCCTGATGAATTCCTCGACGGGGACGAGGCGGACGTCCTCCAGGGCCTTATGGACCCGCTCCCTCAACTCACCGTAACCCGAGGCAATCCTGTTGACCTCCAGGGGCTCAGCCAAGATGCTGAAGACGTCCATCCGGGGGTCCAGCGACTCGTAGGGGTCCTGGAAGATCATCTGCATCTCCCGGCGCTTCTCCCTGAGCTCCTCCTTCTTGAGGGTGAAGATGTCCACCCCTCGGAGACTGACGCTGCCCTCGGTTGGCTCTACAAGCCTCAGGATGAGCCTACCCGTCGTCGTCTTACCGCATCCGCTCTCCCCCGCCAGGCAGAGCACCTGGCCCTTTTCGATCTCGAAGCTTATATCGTCAACGGCCTTGACGTACTCCTGCTCCCTGGAGAAGAGCCCTCTGCTCCTGGCGAACCATTTCTTCAGGTTCCTTACGACGAGCTCCTCGCTCATCAGTGGCCCCCCAGGCGCAGCGTATCCCTCAGCTCCTCGACGAAGTGGCATGCCGTGTAGTGCCCCAGTGACTCCTCGCGGTACTCCGGCTCCTCCTGGCCGCAGATCTCCTGGGCATGGGGGCACCTGGGGTGGAACCGGCAACCCGTGGGCGGGTTGATGAGGTTCGGGGGAGCCCCGGGTATGAACTTCAGGTCCCTCTTCTCCCCCACGATGCTCGGGTAGGCCCCTATGAGGGCGCTGGTGTACGGGTGGAGAGGAGTCTTGAAGATCGGCGCAGCCTCCCCGTACTCCATGAGCTTCCCTGCGTACATTATCCCCACCTTGTCGCAGGTCTCGGCGATGACGGAGAGGTCGTGGGTGATCAGGATCTGGGAGAGGTTGAGCCTCCCCTGGAGGTTCTTCATGAGGTCGAGGATCTGGTTCTGGACGATGACGTCGAGGGCGGTTATAGGCTCGTCGGCGATCACCAGCTTGGGGTAGTTGGCGAGGGCCATCGCGATCATCACCCTCTGCCTCATGCCACCGCTGAACTCGTGGGGGTAATCGGTCACCCTGTCCGGCTCGAGCTCCACCAGGTCGAAGAGCTCCCTGACCCGGTTCCAGGCCTCATCCTTTCTGACTCCCTCCTTCTCGATGATGACCTCGGCTATCTGCTCTCCTACGTTGATCACGGGGTTGAGGGCGTTCATGGCTCCCTGGAACACGATGGAGACCTTCCTCCAGCGGACCTCCCTCATCTCCTTCTCGTCCTTTCCGAGGAGGTCCTCCCCGTCCAGGATGATCCGGCCGCCCATGACCCTGCCGTTGGAGGGGAGCAGCCCCATGATGGAGAGGGCGATCGTCGTCTTGCCGCACCCGGACTCCCCGGCAAGCCCGAAGGTCTGCCCCGCGTCCACGGTGAAGCTGACGCCGCTCACGGCGTCGACGGGCCCTTGTTTGGTCAGATAATGGGTGACGAGCCCCTCGACCTCAAGCACAGGCACCGTCATCCCCTCCTCTCTCTCAGCCTGGGGTTCAGTATCTCATCTAGGCTGTAGCTGGAGAAAGCGAAGCCTATCGCGATGAGCATGATGCACACACCGGGAGGTATGATGAACCACAGCCTCCCCGTGGCCATCGCCCCCGCCTCGTTCGCGTATCGGAGTATCAGGCCCCAGCTCGGCTTCGTGGGGTCGCCGAGCCCGAGGAAGCTGAGCCCCGACTCCGATAGGATGGCGTTTACTATGCCAACAATGGCGTTCGCGAAGATGAGGGGGACGATGTTGGGCAGGATGTGGCGGAACATGATCTGACTGTCCCTGGCGCCAACGGATCTCGCCGCCTCGACGTAGGGCCTCTCCTTTATGGAAAGGGTCTGGGCCCTGACCATCCTGGCCGTCCCCGTCCATCCTGTTATGGCGATGACGAAAATGATGTTCCAGACGCTCCTGCCGAGGATGGCGGCCAGTATCAGCATGAGGGGGATGCTGGGCAGCGTTATGAATAGATCCGTTATCCTCATCAGGATGGAGTCCAGGGGTCCCCGGAAGTACCCCGAGAGAAGTCCGATGGCGGTCCCGATCGCCACGGAGAAAGCGCTGGCGAGGAGCCCCACCATGAGGGAGATCCTGCTCCCCCAGAGCAGCTGGCTGTAGATGTCCCTGCCGACTTGATCGGTGCCCAGGGGGTGCCCCTCCATCGGGGGCAGGAAAGGCCTGCCCACGAGAGCCCTCGGGTCGTAGGGGGCGACCCAGGGTGCGAGGAGGGCTATGACGATGAAGGCGAGGACCAGGAGCAGCCCGAACATGCCTATCTTGCTCGTCTTGTACAGGGCCCAGAACTCCTTGAGCCTCCGGATGCTGGCGGAGAACCTCTCCCTCTCTATGGGCTCTGTCGAGTGGACTTCCACGGTCATCTCAGTCCACCGCCTCCTTGATCCTGGGGTCTAGGTATGCGTTTATTATGTCGGCGATGATGCTGGCCACCACTACGAGGACCGCCATGAAGAGGAATATCCCCTGGAGGACGGGGTAGTCATTGTTCCTGACGGAGTTGTAGATCAGCCTTCCCAATCCGTCCCAGGAGAACACCGTCTCTGTCATGACCGCCCCGCTGATGAGGAACGTGATGTGCACCCCCATGAGGGAGACCATGGGGAGGAGGGCGTTCCTCATGGCGTGCTTGAAGAGGACCTTCCTGTTGGAGAGGCCCTTAGCCCTCGCGGTGAGCATGTAGTCCTCGGTGAAGACGTCCAGGATGGTGTTTCTCATGAAGAGGAAGTATCCCCCGAAGAAGGATACCCCCAGGGTTATCATCGGAGCCATCAAGTGGTGGAGGTAGTCCTTGGCGTACGCGAGGAAGTTTGGGTGGACCACTCCCGGGGTGATGGTGCCGGCGATGGGAAAGATGTTGATGTAGTAGCTGAAGAAGAGCAGGAGGAGCATCCCGAACCAGAAGACGGGCATCGAGTAGGTGGCCAGGGAGATGACTGTAAAGAAGATGTCGAGCTTCGTGCCCCGCCTCCAGGCAGCGAAGACCCCGATAATGATGCCGAGGGTGAAGGCGATGAACATCGAGGAGCCCATGAGGATTAGGGTGTTGATCATCTTCCTGCCGAGGATTATGCTGACCACGGGCCTCCCGATCTGCACGAAGGAGATGCCGAACTCCCCCTTCAACAGGTTGGCGACGTAGAGGACGAACTGCTCGAAGAGGGGCCTGTCCAGGCCAAACTTCGCGATGAGGGCCAGCCTGGTCGCGGTGTCCACTCTGGGATCGCCTGAGACGGCTCGCGTCGGGTCCCCCGGCATGATCCTGAACAGGATGAAGTTCAGCGTCACTGCAAGTATGATAGTGACGATTCCTTGGAGAGTCCTCTTCCCAACGTACTCTTTGAAGCCCATCTCCTCACGCCTTACAGAATCCCTTTACTACCTGTCATTCACTGTTAACAAAAGCTTTTGGGAAAAAATAAAGGGGGAATAATACGACTCTAGCTTCTATTGGCAAAGTATACGGCGACGATGGCGATGAGCAGGGCCACTATTCCCAGCCCGTAGGCCATGTTGAGGGAGCTGTTCAGCCGAGAACTCAGGGATTCGACGTTGGACTCCAACGTTGTTATGAGGCTCCGCATCTCGCTAAGGCTGGTGGAGAGGGAGTCGACTATGGCTTCAAGTTCCTCAAGGGTCTCCACTTCACCGGGGCATCCGCCGTACTCGGGGAGCCCGGGAGTGTCTGGGCAGGCGTCTATGTCATCCGGTATGCCGTCTCCGTCGCTGTCGGGCGCCGGGGCGGGCATCTCTCGTATGCCATCTGCGTCAATGTCCAAGTATCCTGCGGCGTCGAGCATCTGGTTGGCCAGGAACACGTTGTACTCGTAGATCGTGGCGTCGGGGTTCTCGTATGCTGGGCCGAAGAAGGCGCTGGGGATGAAGGTGTCGGTGACGGTGCCGTATCCCAGCCTCGCTATGTCGACCAGCTGCTGCCTGTCGATGGCGTAGGCGATGGCCTTCTTCACGACGGGGTCCTGGAGAGCCGGGTCGAACCTCTGGTTGAAGCTTATAACGTAGTCCCACATGCCGACGCACCAAGTGTCATCCAGGGGCGCAAGGTTCGGGTCAGCGGCGACGGCGTCGATGAAGCCTGTGTCGAGCTCGTAGCGCTCCGAGTGAGCCTCGCCGGTGGATATCGCCAGGTACCTGGCTGAGGACTCGGAGATAACTCTCACGGTGAATGAGCCTAGGTGGGGCTTGCCCTCCATCCAGAAGTCCTCGTTGGCGACGAGCTTGATCCACTCGCCGTCCAGGTAGGAGTCCCACTTGAAGGGCCCGGAGCCGATGGGTATCATGTCGGGGTGGACGGCCCAGTCCCAGTCCTTGCCCTCCCAGATGTGCTTGGGCATGATGGGGACATCCTCGAAGTCGTCGAGGACCCAGGCGTAGGGCTCCTTCATGTGGACTATTACAGTGTAGTCGCCGTCGGTCTCGACGGAGTCTATGCGGCTTATGAGGGCGGTGTCATAGGGGACCTCTTCACCGATGTAGTAGTCTATCGTGAACTTCACGTCTTCAGCGGTCAGCGGCTCGTCGTCGTGCCACTTGGCGTCTTCCACGAGGTTGAAGGTCACGGTGAGCCCATCTTCGGAGATCGTCCAGCTCTTAGCGAGCCAAGGCGCGATGTTCATGTCCTCGTCATAGGAGACGAGGTCGTCGTATACCATGGATACCACGAGGGCCGATCTGCCGTCAGTCCCCATGATGGGGTTGTAGTACCTGATGTAGGATGGGTACGCCATGACGAAGTCGGCGCCATACTCCATGTCCTCGTGCTGCAGGTTGATGGTGGTGAGCCTGTTGTACCAGTTGAAGATGCCCCCGGGCATGCAGACGTAGCCTGTCCACTCCTTCCTGATGGCGTGGACGTCGTCGGAGGTGAACAGCGGGATGTAGGGCAGGTCCTCCGCGAGTAGCTCCTGCGCCTCCCAGAGTAGCTCCTTCCTGGTGTCGAAGTCGACATCGGCGTTCGCCTGGTCGACGAGGGCGTCGAACTCGGCGTTGCTCCAGCCGGGGTTGTTCCCGCCGTAGTCCATGATCTGGTCGGAGTGGAACCTGTCGTAAAGGTGGCCGGGGTACGGGGCGTACCCGTGGCTCATCTGATAGACCTCGTAGGTGTGCTCCAGGTCCAGGTTGTCGTAGAGAACCTCGTCGCTGATGGGGATGGCCTTCATCCTGATCCCGATCTGCCTCAGCATCTGCTCTATCACGTCGCCGGCGTCGACGGAGATGGTGTCCCAGTCCAGCGTCCACATCGTGTACGATAGCTCCTCTCTTTCCTCCGCAAAGGTCAGCGGCGTGGAGACGATCGACAAGCCCAAGAGTGCGATGATTAGAGTGCTTAAAACTACCTTTAGTTTTACCATTCGTTTTAACTCATGTTAGCAGTCTACTTATGTAGTATAAATACTTGCGCGCGCCCGTTGCTTCTGGTAAACCCGCGCGAGGTTGTTTAAAAATTCATTTGATGATGGTAGTAAGACTGGTTTACAGCTTATTTCTGTGTTAACTTGATTGATAAATAGATATAAGGATAAGACTAGAGTGCTTAAAATAGAAAAAAACCCAAAATTAATATCCGGTTATATAATTTCTAAACACCCTAGCGCGCGTGCGCGCACCTCAAAAACTCCCTAAAAAACGGTTTAAATATGGTAGCTTGGGCGAGATTCGAACTCGCGTTGGAGGTTTAAAAACCCTCTATCCTCGCGCGCGCGAGCCTGACGACTGGGTGGTTGTTCCTCTTCTCTTCGTTTTGGTCTATGAGGGTTCTGAGGTGGGCCTTGATGGCGGCGTGGTCGAGGGGGGTGCCGCTGTGTCTGTGCCAGTCGCTGACGAGGGTGAAGGCCTCCTCTTTCCAGAGGGAGTCGTAGGCGGCGAGGGTGGGGGCGGGGTCGGTGTAGGCCCTGGTGATGAAGGAGTCGTCGAAGGAGACGAGCTCAAGGTGATCTATGGATGCGTTTTTTAGGGTATATAACGTGGCAGGTGTTCGACGTGGAGGGGAGGAACGACCTCAGGGACTGGGACCAGATACGGAGTTCGCACGCAGGGTCGCAGAGTCCTTGCACTAATGACTTGGAGGAGATTTGAACTCTCTCATACAAATCCATTGCATTTTCTAGGGATATTTACCATTATTAGTAGCCAATAATCGTAATCGTGTAGGGTAACTGTACTCTCGTATGACCGGACAGGGCATTGCAGATCTTCACACATTTATCGAAATCCTTGGACACCATCTGCTTATTGTTTGAATTATATTTATACTCATTTGCTACAGCGATGACGAGATGATCAACATTCGTCATCATCATACCTAGGATCAAGTCTCTGTAAATCGCGTTTCCCTTAACACCCCTACCGGCTTCTATTTCCACTCCGACTCTAGTCTCATTATTGTAAGCATCAATTTCATACTTCAGCTGGGGATTGCCGTTAATACCAAACGTGACAGGTCGAAAAATTTTGTCAGAGCTTTTTTTAGATTTTTCGACATCGAATCCGATTGCTTCTAAGTCGGTTCGAATAAATCCAAGAACAGCATTACTGATTCCAGACATCCCTTTAACAGTAGATATGGCTGACTCATTTTTTCGAAAACATTCAACGACATCTAACACGAATTGGGGTGGTTCATGAGTTATGGGGAAATGTTGAAATCTAATATCCGACATTTATCTAGTAATTATACTTACACTCCTTTACAATAATGTTTGCGTGGGGAGGGAATTTCCCAAACTAAAACCAAACATGTTCAGTTCATTGAAGAATTAAACTCGTTTCGGAAATTAAAAAAACCCTCAATCTTTGATGAAATTAATTATCGCAGTATTTAATTAATAGTAAAAAATGAGGGGATATGAATTAGGATGGCAAGGCGATGTCCAAGATGTAGAAAGTACTCCATGTATCCAGCTGGGAAAATTAAAGCTGGACCACGTGGTGGTCTTAGAAC
>CAYONH010000088.1:0-7539 GCA_964405275.1 uncultured Candidatus Bathyarchaeia archaeon
GATACTAGCTTTGAATCAAAATGAAGACTCTTACGAAGCAAGATTTAGAGGACTACATTATTGGAGCCGTCATTCTCGGGTGCGGTGGAGGAGGCAGCGGTGAGAGGGGCAAGGACCTCGTGAAACACGCCTTCGATAAAGGGCTGGAATTCAAGTTGGCGGACCTAGATGAGTTCGACGACGAGGACATGCTCTGCATCATCTCCGGGGTAGGAGGCGGGGTCCCTGAGGAGGCCCGCAAGAAGGTGGAGCCGTACGCCCACCTGAGGGATACCGACTCCGACGCACGGTTCAGGCATTCCCTGAGGTCCATCGAGGAACTCGAGGAGTACATAGGGAAGAAGTTCGCCTCCTTCGTCCCCAGCGAGACGGGGGGAGGTAACGGTGTGATGCCGATGTACCTCAATGCTCTGGTCGGGAACCCATCCGTCGACGGGGATAGCTGCGGGAGGGCTAAGCCGGAGATAGGGATCTCCCTCACCCACGTCGCCGGGATACCCATGGCGCCCATCTCCATGCTGACGCCGTTCAAGGAGGTGGTCATAGCGAAGAGCGTCATCGACGACTACCGAGGAGAGGACATCACGAGGCATGTGGCCGTCGCATCAGGCGGTGGGGTAACCGCGACGAGGAGCTCTGGGCCCGTAAAGCAGTTCAAGAATGGGATAGCACTGAACCAGGTCTCAAGGTGCATTAAGATCGGAGCCGCGATAAGGAAGGCTCGAGAGGCTGGCGAGGACCCCAAGGAGGCGTTCATGGAGGCCTCTGGGGGCGTCAAGGTATTCGAGGGCACGTGCACAGAATACGATGCCGAGGGGAGGGGTGGCTTCAACTGGGGCCACTGGTACATCAAAGGAGAGGGCGACTACAAGGACCACGAACTCAAGGTCTGGTACAAGAACGAGAACCTCGTGAGCTGGCTCGACGGTGAGCAGTTCATCGTCTGCCCCGACCTCATCTGCATCGTCGACACGGAGACGTGCGAGGGCTACTCCAACTTCAGAAGCGCCGACAACAAGGGGAAGAAGGTGACCGTCTTCGGGGTCAAGTCCATCGATCTCTGGAGGACACCCAAGGGCATAGAGGTGTTCGGGCCGAGGCATTTCGGCTTCGACTTTGACTTCGTGCCCATGGAGAAGGTCATCTAACCTTATCCTTTTTTTATTTTCTAAGCGGAGTTGCCTAATTTATGCGATTAACTGTTAAGTATCATAGGGTATATTCTATCTGATCACAAATGAGGATATTAACGAAGGAAGATATCCAAGACTACACCATAGGAAGCACCATCCTATCCACGGGTGGAGGGGGAGTAGCCCCGTCCCTCGAGAGAGTGGGAGCGATGGTGGACAACGTACACGACGCAGGTAAGAAGATAAAGATCATAGAAATGGATGAAGTCCCAAACGACGCAATACTCTTCTCGCACGTAGGCACGGGCGGAGGCGTCCGCAGCGAGATGAAGGAGAAGTGGTTCTTCTGGTCCCGAGCGCGGCGCCAGCGCGACCCAAAGTACTCCATGGACCGGGCCAAGGTGATGAGGGAGATCATAAAGCACGCCGACAGGGAGTGGTGCCCACTCAACACCTGGTCCGAACTGCCAGGGCAAGACAACCCCGTCGGCACCGGAACCGAGAAGGGCGAGAAGCGACTCGCAGAGCTCGCCGGAGGAGACCCGCTGACGGAGCTACACTTCGAGGTCTCCCCCGGGTTCGCCAGGCTCGTGTGCAAGCACGCCATGGTGGACCGGCCCTACATCGACGCGACCGCCGCTGGCTCACGTGCTGCGCCTGAGATCGGTCAGAACTGCTTTAATCTCGGGAACGTGAAGCCCACGCCAGCCGTCTTCGGGACGACGATGGGCGACCTCGTTGTCGTCGAGGACGTCCTCTGCTTCCAGAGGCTCGAGGAGATACTGGAGGGGATCTCTACCTACTCCGGCGCCTCAACCAGAGGCATCCACCAGGTCTCAGTCCAGGACATGAAGAAGTACGCCTTCCCCGGAGTGGAGTCCCTAGTGATGAAGGTCGGAAGACAGGTCCGGGAGGCGAAGAAGAAGGGTAAGTCAACTGTTGACGCATCCCTTGATGCCCTGGGGGACAGGGGTTTCAAGCTCTTCGAGGGTCAGATCATGAACTACTGGCAGGACGACAAGTACGGCTTCATCTGGGGGATGGCCAAGATCCTCGGCACAGGCGATTACGAGGGGCACGACCTTAAGATCTGGTACAAGAACGAGAACCATGTCACCTGGCTTGACGGCAAGCCCTGGGTCACCAGCCCGGACTGCATCAACGTCGTCGATCCTGAGTCAGGCTGGGGGCTGGCCAACTTCTGGCCTGCTGAATGGGAGACGGGGCGGCCCGTCTCCGTTATCGGCGTCGAGATCGAGCAGGAGTGGGAGACCCCCATGGGGCTCAAGATCTTTGGACCCCAGCACTTCAGATGGGACATAGAGCACGTGCCTATACGACAACTGGTAGAGAAATAAACGGTTACTCTGTAACCGATCAACTCTTTTTTTAATATAAATGAGAGTAAAAAGAGGATTTCAGGTAGTTTCTAGTCTTTCTTCCGCCACTCCTCGACGAAGTCGGAGAGCAGCCCGTCCAGGAACTCCTCTCTGTTTATCGAGCTGGAGAGCAGCTTCCGTGTCCCGAACCTTCCCTTTATCTTCTCGTAAAACTCCTTCCTCTCCACGCCCTCGATCTCGAAGGCGAGGTTTACCGTCTTCTCGAGGACGTCGGTCAGCCTGAGGGATGAGTATCCAGGAGACTTCACGAACTCGATGGCGTAGTTCAGCACCTGGAACGCGAAGTCGAAAAACTTGTCGTCGAGGGTCTCGCTCAATCGAGGCCCTCCAACTTGTCCCAGCTCTTGCCGAACTCATCGAGGTAGACGATCTCTGAGAGCTTCTTCTTCTTTGGCATCTCGGGCTGTCCATCAGGGTGGCCGATAGAGAATGCGAGGACGGGCCTGAAGTGTTCGGGGGCGTTGAGCACCTTGTTCAGGCAGCTGGCGTTGAATGACGCGATGGCGCATCCACCGAGCCCCAGTGCGTGAGCCGCGAGGAGGATGTTCTCGGCGGCGAAGCCTATGTCCAGTATACCGACGGTGCTACCGTAGCTGGCACCGCCGAAGGCCCCTTCCTCGTACTCTATCCCGGCCACGATCCCAGCAGTGGCGTCGCCGTAGAAGCCTGGGCAGCAGCTCTTGATCATTCTGAGGACCTGGGGGTCCTTTATGTAGATGAACTTCCACCTCTGCCGGTTTCCGCCTGTCGGGGCGAGGCGGGCCGCGTTAAGTATCTCGATTGCGGCCTCATCGTCCACGGGCTTGTCTATGAAGTTCCGAATGCTCCTTCGTGTCTTGATTATTTCTAATGTAGACATGCGCAATAGGTTGTCGGTCTACAGATAAAAAAATTTCTTTATAAAAAAAATGAGGCTTATGGGATGTTAAAGGATCATCGTCTTCTCTGGAGGAACCGGGTATGTCAACTTGCTCTGGGTCAGCCGGAGGCTCGCGAGGGTCTCCACCAACTTTACGGCTGTCGGCAGGGGGTCGAGGACTTGGACGCCCACCTCTTCTGAGAGCTTCTCCGCCATCCCCGTCATCCCTGTGCATCCTAGGATTAGGGCCTGGGCGCCGTCCTCTTCTATCGCCTTTCTTCCCTGCTCCACCAAAGCTTCAAGGGTCTTCACTTCGTCCTTGTGGAGATCGAGGACCGGCATCTCGATGTACCTGGTCGAGGCAAGCTTATCCATGAGCCCATACATGCGTGCGTTCTCCTCGATGGCGGGTACGACCTCCTTGAGCACCGTTACGACGGAGAACCTCTCACAGATCGATGACGCAACTAGCATGGAGGCTAGACATGGGCCTATGACGGGGATGTCCGTTATCTCCCTCCCCGCTTTGACGCCGGGGTCGCAGAAACAATTGACAACGATACCATCGACGCCTTCAGCCTCCTTGATGAGCCTGAGTATATCAGGTGTAGCCATGGCGTCATCGTACCTCGACTCGATGGAGGGCGGTCCTTTCTCGATCCTCACTCTGTCCACTTCAGTCTCAGAGGAGAGGCCAGCCAGCCTCTTTATCCTCTCCGAGTATTCATCCTGATCAGAGGGGGGTTGACGTCTCCTCGATACTACAGGGGTTATGATCCTAATTTTTGTCGTATTGTACACCCGTCATATAGTTGATAGTTCTAATATAATTAATTATCACAGATTAAATTCAACTGTTTTTTAATACTAATGTATGAGAGGGTCGACGACATGTTTTATTAACCCAGTCAGTCCATCAGCTTACGATTTCATTGTGGTCACTGAATAGGCAGGACGTGGAGGACCTCTCAACCGGCGCCGCGATTCTGGGGACCGGCGGAGGCGGGGACCCTTATCTGGGGAAGCTGATGGCCTTTAGCGTCCTCGAGAAGGGCATGAAGATAGAGGTGATATCTCCGGAGGATGTCCCCGATGACGCATTGATCATCCCCTCAGCGGCGATGGGCACACCCACTGTCCTCATCGAAAAGATCTCTAAGGGAGATGAGGTCGTCCAGGCCTTCAGAAGGCTTGAGAAGTACTACGGGCAGGAAGTCTTCGCCACGATGCCGCTTGAGGCGGGGGGAGTAAACTCGGTGAACCCTCTAACGGTCGGTGCCAGATGCGGGATTCCCATCGTGGATGCCGACGGCATGGGCCGTGCCTTCCCTGAACTCCAGATGACGACATTCAACGTCCACGGCGTGCCGTGCAGCCCAATGACCCTCGTCGACGAGAAGGGAAACGTCGTCATGTTGGATGCCGTCGACAACAACTGGGCCGAGAAGCTGGCGAGGGTAGTGACCATCCGATTCGGGGGAACTGCTTGGATCTCCCTCTACCCGATGTTTGGGAGGGACGTCAAGAGGGCTGGCATCCATCACACCCTCTCTCTGGCGAGGGATATAGGGCGCGCCGTGAGGGAGGCTAGAGCCTCGAAGGAGGACCCCGTCGATGCGGTCCTCGGCATAACGGGAGGCTTCCGGCTGTTTGAGGGGAAGATCGTTGATGTCGAGAGGAAGACGGTGGCAGGCTTCGCGAGGGGCGAGGCGAGGCTGGAGGGAATCGATGACTGTGCTGGGGAGAGTATGCTCATACAGTTCCAGAACGAGAACCTCGTCGCCATCAGGGACGGCGAGATCGTGTGCTCAGTCCCCGACCTGATCTCCCTCCTGGACGTGGACACGGGGCTACCCATCACCACGGAATACCTCAGGTACGGGTTCAGGGTCGTCGTCGTGGGGATGCCCACCAACGATAAATGGAGGACCCCGGAGGCGCTGGAGGTCGTGGGTCCAAGGTACTTCGGCTATGACATAGACTACATCCCTATCGAGGATAGGGCGAAGGGGGTCTAATGGATGGCACTGCGGGTTGGGATAGATGTCGGGGGGACCCACACAGACGCCGCGATTCTGGATGAAGGCAACAGGATCGTGGGCACCTCTAAGTCCGATACGACGCCTGATGTCACGACCGGGATAAGGAAGGCCCTCATGGGGGTTCTGGATGAGAGCGGCGTCGATCCAAGGCAGATAAAGGCAGCCATGTTCGGGACCACCCACTGCACGAACGCCATCGTCGAGAGGAGGGAGCTAGCGAGGACTGCCCTCATCCGAGTGGGGAGGCCCGGAGCCGAGGCGATAGAGCCCCTCGTGGAGTGGCCCCTCGAGCTCCGGGAGGCCATCGGGGACATCAGCTACCTTGTCCACGGCGGTCACGAGTACACCGGCGAGGAGATAGTCCCACAGAGGGAGGATGAGATTCGAGAGGTCGCAAAGGAGCTGAAGGAGAGAAAGGTGGAGGCCGCTGCCATCTGCTCTATATTCTCCCCAGTGAACTCTGACCACGAGAGGAGGGTCGCCCAGCTCGTGGAGGCGGAGCTGGGGCCTGATGTGCCCATAACCCTTTCCTACGAGATAGGGAGCATAGGCCTCCTGGAGCGGGAGAACTCGGCCGTGCTCAACGCGGCCGTCGTCAAGGTCGCGGGTAGGGCCATCGAGGCCTTCGAGGACGCGATGCGGGATGCGGGGATCGTCGGGGCCTCTCTCTACCTCTCGCAGAACGACGGCACCCTGATGTCCGCCGAGTACGCAAGAAAGTATCCCATCTTCACGGTGGCCTCGGGGCCGACGAACAGCATAAGGGGGGCGGCCTTCCTCACGGGCATGTCCGACGGGATCGTCGTGGACATCGGTGGTACGACGACCCTCGTCGGTGTTCTGGTCAAGGGCTTCCCCCGGGAGTCCTCCATCGCCGTCGAGATCGGAGGGGTGCGCACCAACTTCAGGATGCCCGACCTCATTGCGTCGGGCTGTGGAGGCGGGACAGTGGTGAGAAGTAGCGATGGGGGGATAAAGCTGGGGCCCCAGAGCGTAGGATACCGGCTCACGCAGGAAGGGTTGGCATGGGGTGGCGACACGGTGACCACGACAGACATCGCCCTCGCATCAAGATACGCCAAAATCGATGACCCGAGATGCGATGTAGGCAGACTTGAGGGGCTGGAGGAGGGGTTCCTGTCCGCTGCCGTCGACAAGATAGTCTTGAACCTGGAGGAGTCAATCGACAAAATCAAGACGGACCCCTCTCCGATGCCCCTGGTGCTCGTCGGCGGCGGGGGGCTCCTCATCCCTCAGAGCCGTTACGGGGGCATCAAGGGTGTCTCAGAGATCAAGCGGCCGTCCAGCTACCAGTACGCCAACGCCATAGGGGCTGCCATCGCCCAGGTCAGCGGGCAGATAGACAAGATCTACTCCTTGGACTCGACCTCCAGGGAGAAGGTCTTGGAGGCTGCCAAGACTTCGGCGATCGATAGGGCAGTCACCGCCGGGGCTGACCCATCCACGGTTGACGTCGTGGAGTTGGAGGAGATCGCCCTCCCATATCTCCCCGGGAACGCCGTACGGGTTAGGGTGAAGGCCGCCGGAGACCTGATCCTGTAGAGTCCTGCCTCCACTCATAGCTGTGGAGGTTTTTTGTTCTCTGAAGATAATTGACTAAATTTACTACAAATCCTTTATACAAGTTGCAGCCTCCATAATCCCCATGAAGATTGGAGTCGTAACAATAGGGCAGTCACCCCGGCCTGACGTCATCGGTGAGATCGAGAGGGTCCTCGGGGAAGACGTCGAGATACTGGAGAAGGGAGCGCTCGATGACTTCACCCTCGAGGACGTTCGGAACATCAAGATCAAGGAGGGGCAGGGGGTGCTCGTCACTAGGATGAGGGATGGCACGGAGATCAAGATCACCCACGAGGTCGTGAACCCCATCATCCAGAAGAGGATAACGGAGCTGGAAACGGAGGGGGTGGAGATAATACTCCTCGTCTGCACCGGCAGGTTCCCCGAGTTCGAGTCCAAGGTGCTCGTCGTCCAGCCCTCCAACATAATCCGGGGCGTGTCAAGGGCATCCATCAGGACAGGGAGAATGGCCTCCATCTCACCCTCGATGCAGCAGATCGGTGGCTCCCCGAGGGAGAGGG
>CAYONH010000089.1:0-7465 GCA_964405275.1 uncultured Candidatus Bathyarchaeia archaeon
GCGGAGGAGGCGACGATGGACTTCACCCCCAGCTCCTTGAGGGCCCAGATGTTGGCCCGGGCGTTGATCATGTGGGGTGGTATCTGGTGGCCCCTGCCGTGGCGTGGGATGAATGCGACCCTCTTGCCCTCGTAGGTGCCTAGGCTGACGAGGTCCGACGGGGCCCCGTAGGGGGTGTAGATCTTCACCTCCTGGGGGTCCTCGATGATCTCGGGGTCGTAGACCCCCGTGCCGCCGATGATGGCTATCTCCGCTGAGCGTTCCTCGGTCATCTCCGGTACACCATCCTACTCTGGTGGAACGTTGTTTAACCTTTTCCGATGTCCGGTAAACCTTAAGAGGCTCCCCTTCGACGGTATTCGGATCTCATGGCTAAGGAGACCTCCAGGTACGGCCTGCTCATACTGGCGACGGTCTGCATCACCTACTTCACGGAGAACTTCCTGAGGGCGGGACCCTCGGCGCTCTCCCCCATCCTGATAGAGGAGTTCAGCCTCACCCACGGTGTCGCGGGCCTCCTCTTCTCGTCCTACTTCTTCCTCTACGCCCTGATGCAGCTCCCGTCTGGGATCCTCTCCGACACTCTGGGCCCCCGGCGGACCATCATCGGATTCACCGTCTTCACGGTCATCGGCACCGTCCTCTTCTACATGGCTCGAAGCCTCGGGCTCCTCATCGCCGCCCAGCTCCTCGTTGGGCTGGGCTCAAGCGTCTTCTACATCAACGCTGTGAGGATGATCTCCAGCTGGTTCCCCCAGGAGAGGCGGGCAAGCGCCATAGGCGTCCTCAGCGCCTCCAGCGGCGTCGGGAACTTCGCAGCCTACATGGGGTTCCCCCTCGCGATGACCTACCTCGGGGGATGGCGGACCCTGTACCTCTACTGCGCGGTTCTGATGGTCGTCAACTTCGTCGCCAACTTCCTCATCGTGAGGAACAGCCCGGACGGCGTAAACCACGTCCAAGAGAAGACGAACACGTCGATCCTTCATTCGCTGAAGACTGTGATTAAGGATAAGAGGCTCTACCCGTTCCTCGCCTCCTATGTCCTCCTCAGCCTGTTCTGGATGTTCATGACATGGCTCCCCCAGTGGCTGACGGACACACGGGGGATCTCGTACATCGAGGTGGGCCTCGTCTCCAGCGCCGGCACCATCACGGGCATACCCGGCTGCATCCTGATAGGGGTAATCTCGGACCGCCTAAGGAAGAGGAAGCTCCCCCTCGTCGCCTTCTACGCGGCGTCGACCATCGTGCTGATCGCGTTCATCCTGATGCCCGCGGGGACCCCTCCAACGGTCTACGCCGTCCTGGCAGGAGCCCTGGGCTTCACCCTCTCCGCATGGGTCCTCCTCTTCTCCATGGTCCCCGAGACCCTTCCCCCTGAGGTCGCCGGTGTCGGGATGGGAATCGTCAACGGGATGGGGACCCTCGCGTTCTCCATGATGAACCCCGTCTACGGTTACCTCGTGGATGTTACAGGAGGCTACCTCGTATCGAATGCGATAGTCGTGGTCGCCGGGATAACGCTCGTCGCCGTCTCGGTCCTGTTCCTCAAGGAGACATATGGGGGAGCGAACGGGCTAAGCTGATAAAAGGCTCTCCTGTCATCTGCGGCGGAGGGTACGATATATCATCATGACGAACACTCCTAGGAACGCCACGATGAGGAGCAGGTATACCCTGTTGTTCGACCTCAAGCCGGAGAGGTCGGCTCTCAGATTATCGACCTCGGCGTCGTAGAGCGCCGTGGAGTTAAGGTACAGCCTCTCGTATCTCCCCTTCTCCTCCGTCAGTTCGCTCACCTGCAGGACGTAGTCCTCGAGCTGCGTCGAGAGCTGCTCCGAGTAGTCGGCCTCCAGAGCCTCGATCTGGCTCGTGTAGTACTCGTTGAGATCGGCGATCTCGGCGTCCTTCGCCTCCAGGAGCTGCTCGATGGGCCGGATGTCCTCGACCCTCTGCTTCATCACCTCGAGGAGGTCGCCCCTCCAGGTGGAGTTGTAGGCTTCGCCCCTTGCAAGGGCTGATATGTAGTCGCCGGCGTCGTATTGGGATCTCATCGTAGAGTACTGCTCCTCGTATACTGTGAGGTCGACGGAGAGGGTCGTACCGAGGTCGGACTCGATGGCGGATATCCTCTCCGAGGCTGCGGTCAGGTCCGATTCCACGGCGTCTATCGCTGCCTCCACGTAGTCCACCTTGTCCGGGCTCGTCACGTAGTACTTCATGTGGGCCTCAGTGATCTTCTCCTCAAACTGGTATATCGTCTCGCCCCCGATTACCGCGTACTCCTTGAAGTAGAGGGAGGCGTCGATGGTCAGGGTCACCCACTCGTCCAGGTCGACGTCCTCCAGATCGTAGCCGTAGTCTATCTCGCGCAGGAACATGAGGACGTTCGACTCCCCCACGCCGGGGAAATCCACCTCGTAGCTCTCGTCACGGCTGTGGATCAGGTGCTCGTACTGGACCGTCTCACCCCCTTGGCTGAAGCTCCCCTCCCTCCTGAACGTGGATGAGACGAAGAGGATGAGGCTTCCAGAGAACTTGACCTGGGACTCGAGAGGGTCTAACACGTCCCCCTCCTCTATGTTCAGGCCGCTGTTCATGACGCTGACGTCAAAGTAATACGTCCTCCCCAGCTCCATCTGCTGGAAGTCGGCTGTGGGCGAGAACAGGAAATCCAGGCTGATGTACTCTTCGTAGTCCAGCGCTTGGACGGGAACTGGTAACATAGCTGAGATTAATATCAGTAGGATCAGAAGACGGGTTTTTATGGTCTCAACTAGAACGGCTAGGCGAATATGTGTTTTGATTTTTACATCGTTATCCCAGAAACCGATTCCATAAGTTACTTATCCAGCGGGTCCCAAAACAAACCTCATGGACACGCTGGAGCTGATACGGGCCCTCCCAAAGGCC
This sequence comes from uncultured Candidatus Bathyarchaeia archaeon, assembly GCA_964405275.1. GTDB lineage: Archaea > Thermoproteota > Bathyarchaeia > TCS64 > TCS64 > BS750m-G28. The sequence continues at coordinate 2,917 of CAYONH010000089.1, forward strand.
GAGCAACACATCCACATCGTGGGCGCAACCCGCCCCGAGACCCTCCTCTGGCTGATGGAAGAGAGCGGCAGGGACGCCCCCTTCGAGAACCTCGAGGAGGTCGAACGATTCTTCCAGTACAGCGACTTCGACCACTTCATCTCCGTCTACAGCACGGTGAGCAAGTTCATCGTCGACGAGGGGCAGTTCGAGCGCATCACGTACGAGATGCTCGAGGACGACGCCCGCTGCAACGTCAGGTACGTGGAGGCCAGCTTCTCTGCCCCGGACCACGTCCGGCAGGGGCTGGATTACGGGCTCATGCTTGACGCCATTAACCGAGGCATCCGTAGAGCCAGGGAGGACTTCGGGATAGAATGCAACCTCAGGATAGACCTCGTCCGCAACTATGGTCCTGACTACGGCATGGAGGTCCTGGACTGGATAGAGGGAAAGGGAGATAACATCGTCGCCGTCGACATCGGCGGCTCCGAGAGGGGGTTCCCCCCTGAGCCCTATAAGCCAGTATACAGTAGAGCGAGGGAGATGGGCCTACGCCTGGTGGCTCATGCAGGGGAGGCCGCGGGACCCGAAAGCATCTGGGGAGCCGTGAAGCAGCTCGACGTTGAGCGGATAGGACACGGTACATCTGCCATCAAGGACCCGGATCTCATGACATATCTCAGGGACAACAGTGTTACCGTCGAGACCTGCCCCGTGAGCAACATGAGAACCAACGCGGTCCCGTCGGTGAGGGAGCACCCCGTGCGGGCCTTCTACGACAGCGGAATAAGGGTCACCGTGAACAGCGACGACCCGTCGATGTTCGGCACGGACATGAACAACGAGTACATCCAGCTCCACGGGCAGCTGGGCTTCACGGTCCCCGAGCTGTTCCAGATCAGCCTCAACGCCGTGGACTCTGCCTTCCTACCCGACGAGGAGAAGATGAGGCTAAGGGTAAAGTTCCACGAGGAGATCGACAAGCTAACCGGAGACGCCTAGCCATCGAAGGACTGATACCTCACGTTCCTGTGGAGGGATCGGCCTATCCTCTGTATTTAAATAAACCCTGAATTGGTCAATAGTCGAGGCGTTTGTAATTTGGCCGTGGACGGGCTCACAGACCTCGAGAAGAGGTACAGGGATCACATAGAGTGGCTCTTCGCCGTGAGGAGGTTCGGCTCAAAGCTGGGGCTGGACTACGTGAGGCACCTCCTGGCCCAGATCGGGGACCCCCACGAGGACTTTAGGTCCGTCCACGTGACTGGCACAAACGGAAAGGGTTCCACCACGGCCATGATAGCCTCCATCCTGGGTGAGGCCGGGTACAAGGTCGGGATGTTCACGTCTCCGCACCTCTCGACGTTCACGGAGCGCATCCAAACAAACGGGGTCCAGATCCCCGTCGAGGACGTCGTCAGGCTCATCGAAGAGGTGAGGCCCCTATGCGAGGAGATGGCCGAGGACCCGGAGCTGAGGCACCCCACGTTCTTCGAGATAATCACTGCCATCGCCTTCAAGTACTTCTCCGAGGAGGGGGTGGACTACGCTGTCCTCGAGGTGGGCATGGGGGGCAGGCTCGACGCCACCAACGTCGTGAAGGCCCAGGTCTCCGTTATCACCAACGTGAGCCTGGAGCACATGGAGGTCCTCGGGGGCACGGTGCTGAAGATAGCCGAGAAGAAGGCCGGCATCGTCAAGGAGGGAGGGGTGCTGATCACCGCGACCGCAGATGACGATGTCTACCGTCTCTTCCAAGAGACCTGTGAGAGTGTGGGCTCCAGGATTTTCCGGGTAAGCACGGATATCACGTTCCAGAGGCTTGGCTCCAGCTACGAGAGGCAGACATTCAATCTAAAAGGCCTCACCAACAGCTACGAGAGACTCACCATTCCCCTCATAGGAGACCACCAGCTCCTCAACGCATCCACGGCCGTGGGGGCAGTGGAAGCGCTTAGCTTCCACGGGGTGGAGGTTCCCAGAGACGCGATTGCCCGCGGGCTGAGGGGGGTTAGCTGGCCGGGGAGGATGGAGGTCATGCAGACCAAGCCCCTCGTGGTGCTGGACGGTGCCAAGGACGTGAAAGCCGCCAGGGCGGTGAAGGAGGCACTCCAGAGCGAGTTCACCTACGACCGCCTCGTCGCCGTCGTCAGCATCTCCTCCGACAAGAAGATAGCCGATATGATAGGGGAGATAGCCCAGGTCGCCGACCACTTCGTGATCACCTCGCACAGGGTCATGGGGCGTGCGGCCAAGTCTTCGAGGATCGCCGCCGAGGTGGAGAAGCACTCCAAGACCCACGAGGTCGTGGGAGACGTGAGGACGGCTGTTACTCGAGCCATAGAAGTCGCTGGGGAGGCGGGAATGGTCATCGTCGTGGGGTCCGTGTTCCTCGTAGGGGAGGCAAGGGAGATATGGCACGAGCCATCTAACCCCTTCAGCCACCTCGAGTACTAAGACGGGAATCGGTTTTCTTACCCTCGGAACAGGTCCGGATACATGTTCCTCGCGACGTAGATTATGGGCGCCATGATCAGGGTAGACAGCGCCGTGATCGTTATCCTCTCTATGGGAGTGACATAGAACAGCCCCGAGAATATCGAAGTTATGACCGGGGACGGGAGACCTAGGACGGAGGGCCCCAGAGCGATGAAGATCAGGTTCCCCAACATATGGCCCGCCATGGTTGCAGCATAGCTGCTCAGTGCGATTCCCAACGTAAGCTGCCCCCTGTTCTCCGATTGTAGCAGGTCCACCATCTTACCTCGGAAGATGAGGACTATCCCGAGTCCTATCAGGTGCCAAACTGGGAAATAGTACACAGCTCGACCTGTAGGTGTAAGATACCACCCCAGGATGAGCACGGATATGATCGCCACCGGGTACATCCATCCTTTCACTCTGTAGACTTTTGGGCGGCTCAGCGCAGCGGCTATGAACGCGGTGACCGGGGCGAGGGGGATCATGAACATTCCGAAGCCTCCTCCCGACAGTAACTTGCCTATCAGCGCCCCGAGGAAGGCCGCCATCGGACCGTAGACGGGGCCCAGAAGGATGCCATAGCCCATCTCCAATGCCCTGACGAGGTCGATGGTCCCAGTGGCGCCTACCATGGGGAAGCCAGGGAGGAAGCTGCCCACGGTGTAGACCGCCGCCATCACCGCCATCAGAGTCAGTTTCTTGGTGTCAAGCGCGTTGGCCAAAGTTAATGCACACGCCATACTGCATTAGATCCTAGTATTTAAGCCCATTTTTTCACCTGAGTGTTAAATTAACCCCGTGGAAAGAAAGATAAGCAAGTTTCCGGTTCTAACAGTAAACACAGAGGTGTTCTAAACTCATAGAGAATAGTGTTAAGGGACACAAGTTCCCTAAGGAAAGACCGGTCCTAGTGACCTGTGGCCTCCCCTATGTAAACGGCCCCTGCCACATAGCCCACCTGAGGACATACGTGCCCGCAGACATCTTCGTCAGGTATCTCAGGAAGATGGGGCAGGAGGTCGTCTTCATCAGCGGCTCCGACACCCATGGCACGCCCATCACGGTGAAAGCCGAGGAGGAGGGGGTATCCCCCACCGAGGTGATGGAGAAGTACCACCAGCACTTCGTCGAGTTCTTCCCCAAGATTGGGATCAACTTCAGCAACTACGGGAGCACCGACCACCCCCTCAACCACGCTCGCACAGTGCAGATAATGGAAGCCCTCAGGGAGAACGGGTACGTCTACGCCAAGGAGATCAAGCTCCCATACTGCCCTAACTGCGACAGGTTCCTCCCCGACCGCTATCAGAGGGGGATCTGTCCCCACTGCGGCTCCTCGGCGAGGGGTGACGAGTGTGACCAGGGCTGCGGACGCTACCTGGAGCCGGGTGAGCTCATGGACCCCAGGTGCAGCATCTGCGGTACGAAGCCGGTGATGAGGGAGACACGCCACCTCTTCCTGAAGCTCACGGCCTTCGAGGACTTCCTCAGGGAGTACCTCCCCAAGATGGACGGCACTGAGATCGCCCGGAACTACGCCCTCAAGTGGGTGGAGTCCGGCCTCAAGGACTGGAACATCACCAGGAACCTGGACTGGGGCGTGAAGGTCCCCGGAGAGGAGGAGCTCGTCTACTACGTCTGGGTTGACGCCCCCATTGGCTACATCGCCTCCACGGAGGAGTGGGCGAAGAGGACCGGGGGAGACTGGGAGTACTACTGGAAGGGCCCGGGCCACCTCATCCACTTCATCGGCCCCGGCATCATCTACCACCATTGCCTGTTCTGGCCCTCCATGCTCCACGGGGCGGGTTACAGCGTCGCGGACGCGGTCATCGCCTCGGGGACCATGAAGGTGGAGGGGCACGTCTTCAGCAAGAGCCGGGGCTACGTCATCTGGGTCGAGGAGGACTACCTCGACAAGGGGCTTGACCCCGACGCCCTCCGCTACTATATCGCAAGCTACACGGGACACACGAGGGACCTAGACTTCAACTGGGCAACCTACGGCGAGAAGGTGAACAAGGAGCTCGTCGGCACCCTCGGCAACTTCCTCTACAGGGCGCTGCTGTTCGCCCAGAGGAACTAC
>CAYONH010000090.1:0-7442 GCA_964405275.1 uncultured Candidatus Bathyarchaeia archaeon
GCGGTCATGTTCAACGTCAGTGTGACGTTTGCCCCCATGGCCGGGATGAGCTTCCCGATGTCACCGTGGTCTCGGAGCACGCCCCTCGTTGCCTTCAGCGCTGTGGGCAACGTTATGAACGTGACGAGGGTCGTGTATGGGAGCAGACTTGTTGCTACACAGATCAGAACCCAGGCGTAGGTGGCGGCGATGAGGGCCACGTAGATTCTTGAGGCCTTCTCAAGACCTAGGCTGATCACGACGTTCTTACGCCCCACTCCTTCATCCGCCTCCATGTCGGGGAACTCGTTGAGGAAGAGGAGTGTTCCCACGAGTATGCCGGGGATGACCCCTGCTGCCAGGGCATTGTAGCTGTACTGCCCTGTCATGATGAAGTATCCCCCGAGGACCATTAGCGGCCCGAAGTTGGTGCCCGTTATTATCTCCCCGATGTGCCAGTGGGAGAAGGCGGGGGTGTAGAAGTAGATGGAGATGGCTGCGGCGGCGACGAGGGGTAGGAGCATCCAGCCCATCGTGTAGGCGAAGTAGAGGCCGATGGCGCTCCCGATGATGAGGCTTCCCACGGCGAATTTGTATACGTCCTTCGCTTGAAGGGTTCCAGAGATGAGCAAACCGCTGCCTCCGCTGAAGGGAGTCGGCTTAGTGGTGAAGTCGAGGCCGCTCTTGTAGTCGAAGTAGTCGTTGATGACGTTTATACTGATGTGGGCGAGGAGGACACCCACGAGGCCCAGTAGGGCCCGGAAGACGTCGAAGCCTCCTACGATGTACGCGGATGCTATTCCCACCGAGTATGTGATGGGTGTGAGCAGTAGGAACGGGGGTCTCGTCTCGTTGAACCAGGTCTTCAGGCTCATCTGAATGTCTTGACTTTCTGGCATTTACACACTAATAATTCTTCCCAAAATCAGCGGAAAGAACCCTTAAGTTAAAATAGGATTATGGGGGGTTAGATACGAGTTCAGAAGGAAAGGTGCAGTCATCTGATCAACCTCGCGGAGAGACTTGGGGAGAAGCTGGGTTATATCAACAGCGCTCTCAAGGAGATCGATCTCTCCCACGTCAATCCCATCCTCCAGGTTCCTACAAAGTTCGCCATCGCGAGCGGGGGGAAGCGCCTCAGGCCTATCATGTGTGTCTACTGCGCTGAAGTTGTTGGCGGCGACTACAGGGATGCGAAGGACGCTTTCCTGGCCTTGGAGCTGATTCATAATGGCACCCTCGTCCACGATGACATCATAGACGAGGACCTGTTCAGGAGGGGGACGTCCTCGGTCCCCGTCAAGTTCGGGGGGAAGCGAGCGGTCCTTACGGGTGACGCCCTTCTGAGCCTTGGGCTCAAGTACGCCGCCAAGACCGGTAGGACGAGCATAGTCGACTGGCTCTCGGAGGCCGCCCTCAAGATGGTCCAGGGGGTGGCCCTGCAGACCCTCTACAGGAGGCAGCTCGTCTCCGAGGAGGAGTACCTCTACATCAACTACCTCAAGAGCGGAAGCCTCTTCGAGACGGCGGCGGTCCTCGGAGGCCTCATGGTAAAGGATGATGAGACGGTCGCAAAGGACTTGGCAGGCTTTGGGAAGCACTTCGGGAACGCTTATCAGATACGCGACGATATCTGCGGGGTCTACGCCGAGAACAGGGACGACGAGCTTTCGAGGAACGATCTCCTTAACGGCGACATCTCCCTGCCCATGATCTACGCTCTCGACTCCCACGGGCTGTCAGATGAGGACAGGCTGAACCTGCTGTCAGTCTACTCCGGCGAACGGGAGAGTATTGACCTTGACTATGTCCAGGGGGTCTACGAGGAGACCGGGGCGCTGGAGAGGTCCATTGAGAAGATGAAGGGCTTCGCTGAGGAGGCGAGGGGATACCTGCTGAAATTCGGTGACAGCGAGGCGAGGGACTTCCTTGAGCAGCTCATCAACCAGTACTACAAGGAATTCAGCCCCGCTGACAGGTTGAAAGTCATCATCTAGGCCATGCCTCATCCTTAAAAAGGGGAGTCCGCATTACCATTGAACCATCAGGAGGAGTATCTCTGTACGATGTCATAGTAGTCGGCGCCGGCCCCGCGGGCTCCATGACGGCGAAGACCGCCGCGGAGCGTGGCCTCAGCGTCCTCCTTCTCGAGAGGGAGATGGAGGTGGGCGTACCGGACAAGTGCGGCGAGTACATCCCCAGCCTGGAGGAGATGAAGCGCCTGGCCCCGAGCGTCCCCAACGCGGAGGAGCTCTTCGATCCCCCCAGCAGCTGCATCGTCAACCGGTCGAAATACGTCAAGTTCGTGTTCCCCAACAACCATGAGATAGCCGTACCGTTCAGGGGATTGACCGTGGAGAGGAAGCTCTACGACAAGCATCTCACCAACGAGGCGGCGAGGGCGGGAGCAGAGATTGCGACCCTCACGAAAGCGATAGACCTCCTGAAAGACGGAAGGGGCGTGAGGGTCAAGGACATCGACGGGGTCAGAGACATCGAAGCGAAGACCATAGTCGCCTCCGATGGAACATACTCACTGGTCGCCCGGAAGGCGGGCCTGCCAGTCTCCCGGGACCCCCTCGACTACGGCGTCGGGTACCAGTATGAGATGGTTAACGTGGACCACGACCCCGACTTCGTCGACATGTACCTCGGGGAGGACATCGCCCCGGGGACGTACGCCTGGATCATCCCCAAGGGTGATGACGTCGCCAACGTGGGGACGGGGGTTAGGACGCCGTTCATGAAGAAGGGGCTCAACATCCGGGATTATCAGAGGAACTTCGTCGAGAAGCACCCGATCTCCTCGGAGAAGCTCAAGAATGCGAAGCGTACGGCCATCAAGGCCGGCTTAATACCTGTGGGAGGCGCCATGGAGAGGACCTGTACAGAGAAGGTTCTGGCCGTCGGCGATGCGGGGGGCCACACGATTCCGACTATCGGAGGCGGTGTACCGCCAGCGTTGATCTGTGGCAGGATAGCCGGACAGGTCCTTGCGGAGTATTTCGAGACGGGGAAGCCTCTGACCCGTTTTGAGGCTGCCTGGAGGGCTCAGCTGGGGAAGACGCTGGAGAACTCTCTCAGGATGAGGAGGATGAGCGACGTCGTCTTCAAGAACGAGAAGATGATCGACTTCGTCACCAAGCGGGGGTGGCTGACTGAGGAGATGGTGATGAAGTTCGTCCTCTGCGAGATGGACACCAAGATGAGGCTGATGGAGAGGACCCTCCGGGTCATGCAGCTGTAACTCATCCTTCGTTTTTGCGATGTATAGTTCCGGTTAGAAAGGTATAAGAATGAGAGCTTTACTTAGTGGCGAAGGTTCGTGTAAATGGTGACATCAATGTCTCTGCTGGGTCTCGGGTTTACCATGATAGGCGTTGGAATCTTTCTGATATTCTTAAGCCGAAGACCAAGAGAGTCAGGTTTAAAGAATAGGATCTGAGTCTGATAGACTCGGTCGCACGCTCAAGGGCTTTTTCGCGCGCGCAAAATAGTTATGCAGAGACATGTTAGCTGTTAACTGAGAGCAGATGAAGGCTGTCGACAGTGTTTTGGATTTGATTGGGGACACCCCCCTCGTCAAGTTGGATAAGATTGTAGGGGAAGGATCCGCGGACGTCTTCGTGAAGTGTGAGTACTTCAACCCGAGCGGCAGCCTCAAGGACCGTATCGCCCTGGAGATGATCAGGGAGGCGGAGAGGGAGGGCAAGCTGGGGCCCGGATACACAATCATCGAGGCGAGCACCGGGAACACGGGTACCTCCCTGAGCTTCGTGGGTACCCTCCTGGGTTACAGGGTGGTCATCTACATGCCCGAAGGGATGACGCCCGAGAGGATACGGCTCATGGAGAGCTACGGGGCCGAGGTCCACGAGCTGAAGGGGGAGGAGGCTTCGGAGAGCAGCAGCGCGGCCGGCGCCGAGGTGGAGATAGGGACCCGCATGGCCTGCTACGAGATAGAGAAAAGTCAACCCAAGACTTGGTGGGCTCGACAGTTCAGCAACCCCGGCAACACGAGGGCTCACATCACGACGGGGAGGGAGATCCTTGAGCAGATGGATGGGAGGATGGACGCCTTCGTGGCCTCCATCGGGACCGGAGGGACGCTGTACGGAATCGCCAAGGCCCTCAAGGAGAAGCTCCCCGATGTACGTATTGTGGGCGCCGAGCCCGCCGGAGGGCGGTTCCCCCTCAGCGAGGGGCACAGGAGGGTGCCTGGATTCGGCGACGAGGTCACCGGGGGCATCATCAAGGAGATGATGGAGAGCGGGCTCGTAGACGAGGTGGTCCCCGTCACCAACGAAGACGCAGCCGCGATGCATAAGAGACTGGCCAGGGAGGAGGGGATCTTCTGCGGGGTCTCATCCGGGGCCAACGTCCATCTGGCTCTCCAGGTCGCAGATGAGCTGGGGCCGGGGAAGAGGGTGGCCACCATCCTCCACGACAGCGGAGACCGCTACTTCACCGTGAAGAAGTACACGACTTGACCGTGGCGTAAACAGTTATCTCACTGCAGATCTAGTGCTAAGGTACAGGTGACGTCGTTGGCCAGTGAAGAAGTGAGACTCCACAGGGTTGACCTGGAGAAGAGGTCGAAGCGGGAGATTGAGGACGTGGTCGCCTCCGACGAGGCTGTCTGCGTCTTCATCAACGACGAGTTCTACAGGACGATGATAGCCACCCCGGGGATGACCAGGGAGCTAGTCTTGGGGCATCTCTTCACCGAGGGGGTCATCGGCTCGATGGAGGACGTGGCGGAGCTGGAGGTGCTACCCCTCAAGGTCCACGTGGAGCTGCGGGGGGAGGTGGACTTCGAACGTCTCAACATGAGCAAGGTGGACCTGATCACGACGGCGTGCGGGAGCCTTTCAACCCCCGTGAACCCTGGACAGCTGGAGGCCCTCGGGGTCTCATCCGACGTCCAAGTTGAGGCTGAGGTCGTCTGGCGCATGGTCCGCGAGCTCAACCGCAGAGGTGAGAAGTACAAGGAGACGGGGGGCACCCACTCCGCCATGCTGTGTAAGGTGGACGGGGAGGTCATCTCCTTCGCTGAGGACGTGGGGAGGCATAACGCCGTTGACAAGGTGGTCGGGGCAGCCCTCCTTGAGGGCGTCGACTTTGGGGAGTGCGCCCTCGTGTCATCTGGGCGGCAGTCGAGCGAGATGGTCCTGAAGGCGGCCAGGAGCGGTGTGCCCGTCGTGGCCTCGGTGGCAGCGCCGCTGACCTCGGGGATACAGGTGGCGAGGGTTACGGGGATAACCCTTGTATGCTTCGTGAGGGGGCGGAGGATGAACGTGTACTCTCACAATGAGAGAGTGATATTTTAGCGGCGAGGATCTACTAAATTTCCTTTATATAGACAGGGATTTCAAGTTTAGATGGGCTCTCCGTGTCTATAATAGCGAGAAAGGGATGTTTTTCCGGCCTTATCTCCCTTCGTATTCTCTTTCGATTTCATTCTACTTTATATTCAGAACGGTGTTCCTGAGGCGTTTTTTAGGGGTTTTTACATTACCTCGGAGAGTGACGTATTACCTAATTATTTAAAAATCAGTGGTTGTATTCGATGTGGATTAACTCTTTCTACACGTGTTTTCGGAGGAACGCCCTTTTTTTAAAGGAATAGTGAAATTCTTTGTGCATATTGCATGGTGGTTTTAACACAGATGTATTAACAGATCGTCTAAAAAAATAAATGATAACGTGTGGTTCTACTACTCAATCAATAGAGTAGCGAGTGGAGGGTGAATTATGCAAACCGAATTGAAGCCAGAAGTTGTTCTCTGCCCCAACTGCAAGGAAGATGTACCCAAGACGCTGTACTGCCTGAACTGCGGATATCCACTGTACAAGATGGACGTGCTGGAGAAGGCGAAGAAAGAGGAACCTGTAGAGGAGCCCGAGGAGGTCGTCATCGAGGTCGCCCCTGAGCCCTTCTCCCTTGAGCCTCTGAAGGAGCTTGCGGAGATCATGCCCATCGAGGCCGAGTCTGAGGAGCCTGATGTCGTTGAGGATGCACCGGTTGAGATGACCGAGATTCAAGCTGAAGTAATCCCTACTGACTTAGCATTGGTGATCGATGAGGTCACTGATATCGAGCCCGTGGTCGAAGAGGAGGTCACTGTTGAGGACGTCGTTGAGCACGCTGTCAAGGCGTTCCAGTTGGAGCCCGAGCCGGTTGAAGAGGTCGTCGAGGTCGTTGAACAGGAGGCTGCTGAGGTCATCGAGGTCGAGGAGGTCGCGATTGTGGAGGAGCCTGAGCCGGAGGTTGAGGAGGCCGACGAGGAGCCCTTCGTCGAGGTCGTCGCGGAGGCTGAGCCCAGCTTCGAGCCCGACCCCGTCATCAGGGAGGTCATGGAGACCTTCGCCAAGAACATCGCCATGAAGATAAGGCTCGTGAAGCTGCTCAAGGACGGCGAGGTGAAGCTGGAGACGTTCAACAGGCTCTTCGAGAGCTACGCGGCCCGCGGGGAGCTCCTGATGAACAGCAGGAACGAGATGCTGGAGCGGGTCAAGTTCGACCTGGACAACATGGAGAGAGGGCTCAACGAGGCGAGGATTGGCCTCGAGGAGCTGAAGATCCGGATGTCAATAGGAGACGCGTCTGACAAGGAGTACAACGCCAAGGCCCCCGGGTTCGAGTGGGACATACAGAAATACCAGGGCGACGTCGAGAAGAGCAGGGCTGAGATAAAGTTCCTAGGAGACCTGAACACGGTGATCTCTGAGGATGAGATCTCCGAGCTCAAGGACCTCTGTGGAGAGGGGCTTGACTCCCTTGAGGACCTTACCTACTCCGGGTCGATCAATCCGGAGATCGCTCACAGGATCAAGGTGACCCTTGATGAGGCCCTGAGCTGCCTCTCGAACACCTGCGTGGGCTAAAACCCCAACCCCTTTTCGTTTTTTATTGTTCATTACTCTTTCTTGTTCAGGTTACATTTCTTGTCCGGGTTACATTTCGTTGAATTAGACACGCTTCATCTAGGTCTCTGATGGATTCTTCCGGGCCGAGTGAACCTGTCGAATGCGTGAACGCAGTGGGGTATCCGCTGCTATGGCTGCTCAAGGTGACGCTGCTGACTCTTATCGTGGGTGGCGTCCATGCTGCGAGGAGTTAGCTGGACCGATTTCGGTGCAGGAGTCTTCCTGTTCTTGATATTCATCCAGTTGCTGACGTTGATCCTGTATGGTCGGATCACGATCGAGGAGTCGAATCTACCGCTGCTGATTATTGAGACCGTGGCGATGGGGGCGTTCACGGTCTACTACTGGTATGTACAGCTCAAGGAATAAAACGGGCTTTGTACGCAAATATATTCTATTCTTGTCCATCAGTTGAAGGTCTCCTAGTCACATCTCGCTGAATAATACAGTTTTCTACAGAGCTCCTGATGGACTCCTCGGAGCCGAGTGTCTGTGTCTGCATCCCCACGTACAATGAGGCGGGTACCATCGGC
>CAYONH010000091.1:0-6081 GCA_964405275.1 uncultured Candidatus Bathyarchaeia archaeon
GTGTCGAACTGGGCGCAGTCGATCTTCTGCCCCTTCCCCGTCTTGTCCCTGTACCTGATGGCCCCGATGATGCACATGGCGGCCATGGTGCCGGGCGCCAGGTCGCCGAAGAAGCCCACCATCCCCTTGGGCGGCCCCTCGGGGTCGATGGTGTCCCCAAGCTGGCGGGCGTACCCCGCGGCTGCCTCTGCTATCGGGGCGTAGCTGCTATACCTACTGTAGGGTCCGGTATCCCCGAAACCGCTGAGGACGGCGTAGATGATGTCGGGGCGTATCTCCTTGCACTCCTCGTAGCTGAGATCAAGCTTCTCCATGGTGCCCGGGGCGAAGTTGTTGATTATGACGTCGCTCTTCAAGATTAGGGCCTTGATTAGCTTGAGACCCTCGGTCTCCTTCAGGTTGATGACCATCCCCTTCTTGTTCAAGTTGAGGTGGTGGAAGCTGGAGGAAGCCTTCCCATACATGGGGCCGAACTCCTCGATTCGCCCCAGGGCCCCCCACGGGGGCTCCACCTTGACGACCTCGGCCCCCATCTCGGCCAGCATCATGGTGGTCCAGGGGCCGTACCAGACGTGGGAAAGGTCACAGACTCTGATGTCTTCCAGGATCGATTCCATAGTATTACCTCGGTTTCATGGTATGAGGATGATATTAGCATAAAAACCTTTGAGATGTATCCCTGGCCCCCGCTATGCCTTAGATGCCTCAGCTCTGTTGGGTGCAGATCTCACAGGTCCTTATTCGGTGACTATGACTCTCTCCTTCTCAAGCTCCTCCATCTGCTCCTCGGTGTAGCCCAGGACCTCCGTCAATATCTCCCGGTTATCCTGGCCCAGGAGGGGGGCTGATGAGGTGACCTCGCCGGGGGTCCCCGAGAACTTGACCGGGAAGTTGGGGACCTTTATCCTCCCCGCCTTGGGGTGGTCGACATCGATGAACATGCCCCGTGCCGCGAGGTGGGGGTCAGCCACTGTGTCGCTCACGTCGTAGATGGGGGCCACCGGGAGACCCACCTCCACGAGGAGGTTGACCGCCTCATCCCTCGTCATGCCTGCGGCGAGGTCCTTGATGACCTCCTTGGTGATTTCATCGACCCCGAGGCGCGCCTTAAGCTCGTCAATGGCCTTTGGCCTGTGTCCTGCCACGGTTATCCAGCCGTCCTTCACCTCGAAGAGGCCGCTTACGTTCGCCATCGGATACTTCTCTCTCAGCTGCCAGGGCAGCATGCCAGACAGCGTGTGCGAGACTATCGCGGGGTTCAGGGCCACCATGCAGTCCAGCTGGGCGACATCGATCATCTGCCCCTCCCCGGTCTTGTCCCTGTGGCGGATGGCTGCCATGACGCTCATCGCCGCCAAGGTCCCTGGACCTAGGTCGCCATAGGCCTGAGCCATGGGGATCGGTGGGCCCTGCGGGTCGACGCGGTCGCCGGTGAGGCGGGTGTGGCCGCTCATCCCCTCGGCGATGTTCGCGAAGGAACCCCGGGTCGAGTAGGGTCCCGACTGTCCGAATCCGGAGAGGGCGGCGTATATGATCTTGGGGTTCAGCTCCTTGAGGACGTCGTATCCGAGCCCTAGTCGTTCCATCGTCCCTGTGCTGAAGTTCTGAATCACTATATCGGACTTCTTCACGAGCCCCTTGAAGATCTCGATGCCTCTGGGGTCCTTCAGGTTAATGGCCATAGCCTTCTTGCTCATGTTCAGATAGTGGAACGTGTGGCTGACTCCGCCGTAGAGCGCCCCACTACCTATGCGTCCAGTCGCCCCCCAGGGCGGCTCGATCTTTATGACCTCAGCCCCGAGGTCGGCGAGCATCATCGTGCACCAAGGGCCGAACCAGTGATCGGTGAGGTCCAGGACCCTGATATCCTCAAATATCTTATTCAAGCAGAAACCATCCGCATGTCTCATACTACATCCGTTTTTAGTAATAAAAAATGCGGGGCCCTGTCTGAACGACTGACAGAATAAAAATGGTGGAAATAAGGGTGTCCGAGGACTACCCCCAGATGTGCTTGCCGTCCCTGCTCAGGACGTTCTCCCACTCCTCGTCCTGCATCTTCTGGATCTCCTCGACCATCCCGTCGTCGAGGTGGCTGTACCTCCGCTGCGGGCCCAGGTACTCCGAGACCGGTTTAAACTCCCTCGGTTTGTACGTGATCTTGAAGTTGCCGTCGTCGATCTCGTACAGGGGCCAGATCTTAGTCTGGACCGCCAGCCTGGACAGCTCTATCGCCTTCGCCGGGTCGTGACGCCACCCCGTGGGGCACGGCTGGAGGACGTGGAAGTACTTGAACCCCTCGATCTCCTTCGCTCTCTTCAGCTTCCTCACGAAGTCCATGTGGTAGGCCGGGGTCACCGTGGCCACGTAGGGCACGTAGTGGTAGGCCATGATCATGGGGAGGTCCATCTTCTTTGTCTTCTTCCCCAGGGGCGTCGTCCGAGTCCAGGCGTTGTAGGGCGTCAGGTCGCTCTTCTGCACCCCGGTGTTCATGTAGGCCTCGTTGTCGCAGGTGAAGAAGAACATGTTATCGTTCCTCAACGCAGCCGCGGAGAGCTTCCCGAAGCTCGTGTTCGAAGCGGCTCCGTCACCGGCCATAGCGACGACGGTGATGTCCGTCCGGCCCTGCGCCTCAAGCGCCTTCAGTATCCCCGTGGCCCCTGAGGCCACGCCGGAGTGGTGCAGGCTGTAGCTGGGGACGTCCCTCGGCGAGCCTCCGCCGCAGCCTCCGCCCCCGAACTGGATCACGTTCTTCCCCAGGGTGTTGTAGATCAACCTGTGGACTATCGGGCCTGTGCATCCCGGGCAGGTGTTGCCTCCCGGGAGGATTATCTGCTTCTCTTCTATCGCCATCTCATATCACTCCATCAGCTGTATCCATTCCACTTCCTTCTCGGCCTTCCCGGTCTCAGCAGCCTTGAGCACCTTCTCGGCCATGTACCTGAAGTTCTCGTAGGTGACGTCCCTTCCCCCGATGCCCGCTATGAAGCCCAGGAGAGGTGGTCTCTCGTCCAGGTGGTAGAGGGCACGGGAGGTCTCGACAACCCCTATGCCCCCTCCGCTGGCGGCGCCGTGACTGAAGTTCCTGTCCACGAAGCCCATGGCGTCCACCTTCTCCCCTATCCTCTTGAACTCCTCGGTCGGGAAGGGCCTGAAGGTCCTCAGCTTCACGAGGCCAATGGGCTTCCCCTCGTCCCTCATCTGGTCTACGATGACCCGGGCGGTGCCTGTCATGGAGCCCATGGTGACCAGGACCCCCTTCGCGTCCTCCGTCCTGTACTCCTCGATGAGGCCGTTTCCGTATTTCCTGCCGAACATCTTGCCCCACTCGTCGTTGACCTCCTTGATTACCTCCTTCGCCCCAGTGATCGCCTCGTCTATGATGTACCTCTGCTCAGTCTCGTAGCCCCTGTAGGTGGGCAGACCAGGCTCCGGCCTGATCGTGTTGGTTGGGTCCAGGTAGAAGTGCTCGTGGTCGTAGGGCGGCAGGAACTCGTCCACCTTATCCTGGTCGGGGACGTTGACGGGCATTGCGCATGCGGAGAGGACGTACCCGTCCAGCATGAAGTGGATGGGCAGGAGGACCCTCTTGTCCTCGGCAATCCT
Source organism: uncultured Candidatus Bathyarchaeia archaeon (assembly GCA_964405275.1). Classification (GTDB taxonomy): domain Archaea; phylum Thermoproteota; class Bathyarchaeia; order TCS64; family TCS64; genus BS750m-G28. The sequence goes on from CAYONH010000091.1 coordinate 3,607, forward strand.
GTATGACTGGATCGTCGTGTCTATGACCTCCTGGGCGTCCTCGCAGTAGAGCTGCAGCCAGCCGTTATCCCTCTGGAGGAGGGAGTCGCTGTGAGTGCACTGGAGGCCACCCGGGTTCGAGATGGACCTGTTGCAGATCGCCATGACCAGGGGGAGCCTGCTCCCCGGTATCATCCAGAGGACCTCCTCCATGTGGACGACGCCCTGGGACGCCGACGCCGTGAACGTCCTGGCACCGGCCGCCGCCGCCCCTGCCACCACGCTGAGGGCTGCGTGCTCGTTCTCCACGGTCACGTTCTTCGCCGTCATCTTCCCCGAGGCGGTCAGCTCCGCCACGCCGTTGATCAACGTCGTGTTGGGAGTGATTGGGAAGATGGCCACGACGTCGGGCCTGCTCAGCATGACCCCGTGGGCCGCCGCGTCGTTCCCGTCCATAATCTTGTACTCGCCCATGACTATGCCTCCCCCCTCTCCATGGTTATCGCACCTGCCGGGCACTCGTTCCCGCAGATACCGCATCCCTTGCAGTAGTCGTAGTCGACCTTACTCCCCTCATCAGTCATCTCGATCGCCGCCTCCGGGCAGTAGATGACGCAGAGACCGCACTTTGTGCACTTATCCTGGTCGATGCTGGGCCTGAATATGCTCCAGCTCCCGGTGTAGTTCTGGCCCCTGGCCGAAACCGCCAGGCCAATGGGTATATCCTTGTACGACATCTTCTTGCTCATCTCAACACTCCTCCTAATAGTCCTTCCACTTCACGCTCTTGGCGCCGATCTTGGCTGCCTCGAAGTTCCTCTCCCCCATCCTGCCCGCGAAGGTGGACTTGATGGGTTCCTCCAGGGAGTCCATCTTGATCAGCCCCGTGGCCTCGCTCAAGGCGCCGAGCATGATGGTGTTGGTGATGGGGATGGCCCTTCTGCCGAAGAGCTCCGCTGAGATGGCCGTGGCGTCGACCGTCGCGACCTTGGAGAGCTTGACGCCCAGGTCGATCTCGTCGGGCTTACGCCTGTCGTTCATCACGGCGACGCCCCCCTCCTTCAGCCCGGAGGTGACGTTGACGATCTCCCCCAGCCCCTCGTCGAGCACCACAATCCAGTCGGGCTCGTAGATGGCCGTTGTCTGCCTGATGGGCTTGTCGTCGATCCTCAGGTAGGCGACCACCGGGGCGCCTCTCCTCTCCCCCCCGTATACGGGAATCTTCTGCCCCCACTTCCCCTCGGTGAAGGCTGCCTCCATGAGCATCAGCGCAGCGGTGATGCCCCCCTGACCGCCTCTTCCATGCAGTCTGATCTCGATCAATAGAATACCTCAAAGAAACCTGTCTCAAGATTTATATAACATTCACTAGCTCGACGAAAGGAGTCGGATATAAGCGTCCTTTTAACGAATTCCTTATGGGTTTAGCGTCTGAGATCGATCATGTCTTCACATCAGCGATGCTGCGTGCAACGGAACGTTGTTTAGATATCTAGATATCCGGAGCCTGAGTATACGCATACAACGAAATGTTGAGAAACGCTTTGATCGGGATATTCCTGTTTACGTTAGCAGTTCTAGTCGTGGCCATCGTCTATCCGATCCTGACCGCGAGGAAGGTTAGAACCTTCCAGACGAGGGTAGTAGACAAATTCGAGAGGAACAGCATGATCTATGCGGGTGTCTTCATCCCCCTCGTCCTCCAGTATCTGGTGGTCGAGATGAGCGTAGAGGTGAAGGTGGGCGGCCTCGACTACAGGCACACCGACATAGGCGACACCATATGGGTGTCGAGATACAGCAACGGCTCATACCGCCTTGAGCGGTAGACGTGCGAGTCCGACTACTTTAAGATGAGTATAGGATTCCTGCACTCGTTTACCACGGCTCGGCTGGTGCTCCCCAGTAACCAACCTTCCACGTCGCCGATGCCCCGGCTCCCCATGACGATCATGTCGACGTCCTCCTCGGCGGCGGTGTCCACGATGACGTCCTTGGGCTTCCCCTCCTTCAGGAGAATCCTGAGGTTTACATCGGGCCGAGCGTACACCGCGATGGACTCTGACTCAGCTAGGATTCTCTTGAACAGGAGTTTCCAGGACTCGCCCTGGTTCAGGAGGTGGCCGAAGTCCTCCCTGTCCTTGACAGGCGGCGTGACCGATAACACGATTACCTCCGCCCCTTCCTTAGCGTTCTTTAACACATATCTCAGGGCGTGCTTCGCCGGTTCAGACCCGTCTGTGGCGACCAGAACTTTACCCAACAGATTTCCACTATTCGCAAGTTTTGTATATTATTTTTACCTAGAGTTATGAGCATAGGCCCATGCGTGAGAAATGTTAGAAGAGAGGTTATCTCGGGCCTCTTCGTCTACTCCGCGTATCCGACGTACCTTAGGACCGTCAGCGCAAGTGTCTTGACGGTTAGCTCAAGCTCATCGACCGCCACGTATTCGTTGGGCCCGTGTGCCACCCTGATGTCCCCCGGCCCGAATAC